>CAIPBY010000001.1 GCA_903863425.1 Candidatus Buchananbacteria bacterium
ATTATTTAAAAATTATAAAATTAAAAATTATAAAATTTATTTAATGACCTACCTAACTCAAGGCATAATTCTTAAGAAATACCACCATGGCGATTATGATCGCCATTATTTGATTTATACCAGCGAATTCGGCAAAGTGAATGCCATTGCCAAGGGCGCGAAGAAAATCAGCTCAAAATTGAATTCTCATTTGGACTATTTCCGGGTTTGCGATTTGATGCTGGCCAAGGGCGCCAACTTCGAGCGGATAGCTTGTGCGCAGACCAGCCAGAGATTCTCTCAATTATCTCAGAATTTCTTCAAGTCAGCGGCCGCTATATATTTTGGCGAGGTGGTTGATGCACTAATCAAATTCAGCGTGGGGGATAAGTCGGCTTTTGCCATTCTCACTAATCTTCTGAGCTCTCTAGACAAAAGCGAAGATAGGAAAGAGGGTTTGTGCCTGCTCAACAAAAGCAGTTACGAGCTTCTCAAGCATTTAGGTTATGAACCGCAAATTAAGGCCAAAAATCAGAAGCAATTATTTACTGATCTTAACCGGCACATCCTTGAGGCCGGGGAAAAAGAGATAAAAAGCTTTGGTTTTATGTTGAATTTTTTGGCTTAATTTGAGTTTAGTCTTGCCATAGCCCTTGGGCGAAGGCGGCCTTGCTTACGGCAAGCTTTTTTGTTATAATATATTTAATATGGGACAAGAACTGGATGAAAAATATAAAAAAATTGGTTGGAGATTAATTTTATTACCATTGCTAATTCTTGTAATTGTTGTAGTATTATTTGCTATTTCTTCATTTATATTTAGTTTAATGCAGATTGCTCCCCCGGATTTGGTTATGCTTGATGGAAGTATTGACTATACTACGCCCCAGAGAATCCAAGTAATCATTAGAATTGTATTGGGTTTTATAGGAATTGTGAATGTTTTAGCGATTATAATTTGTTTTCCGCTTGGTATTGTATTTTTATTTAAAAAATCATCAGACGCCAGTTTAGGCAATAACGAAAAGTCATTAGGCAATAATAAATTTTAAGATAATCTTATGCAAAGAATTTCTGTAACGGAGGTGGCAGGTAAAGTCGGGCAGGAGGTTTTAATCAAGGGCTGGGTGCATACCCGTCGTGATCATGGAAAATTGATATTTCTTGATGTGCGCGATAGAAGCGGAATTATCCAGGTGGTATTTATCCCATCCAACAAAGAAGCCCACGAATTAGCGCAGAAGTTGCGTAGTGAATTTGTGGTGGCTATTAAAGGTCAGGTCAATGAGCGTCCTGCTAATATGGTCAACGATAATATTACGACTGGCAAAGTAGAAATGTTAGCCTTGGAATTAGAAATTTTAAACGAAGCCAAAACTCCTCCATTTGAAATTGACAAAGATACCATTGGTATTAATGAAGAAATTAGGTTGAAATATAGATATTTAGATTTGAGATCAGAGAGAATGACTAGAAATATGGTAATGAGGTCCAAAGTATCCAAGTTATTCAGAGATTATTTGGGAAATCAAGACTTTTTGGAAATTGAAACTCCAATACTCACCAAGGGCACTCCCGAGGGCGCCAGAGAATTCATGGTGCCATCAAGGATTTATCCTGGCAAGTTCTATGTCTTGCCTCAATCGCCACAGCAATTCAAACAGCTGCTTATGGTCGCCGGCGCAGAGAAGTATTTTCAGTTGGCTAGGTGTTTCCGCGATGAGGATACGAGAGGCGATAGGCAGGCGGAATTCACTCAATTGGATATTGAGATGAGTTTTGGCGAGCAAGAGGATATTTTCAGCCTCATTGAGCCCATGATGATTCAATTAATCGAAACATTATATCCAAACAAGAAAATTACCACCAAACCATTCCCAAGATTGACTTATGCAGAATGTATGGAGAAATATGGCAGTGATAAGCCGGATCTGAGGGTGAATAAAGAAGATCCAGACGAATTGGCCTTGATGTGGCTCATTGATCCACCGATGTTTAAGTATAGCGAGAGAGAGAAGAAATTAGTGGCTAGCCATCATCCGTTTACCATGCCAAATTTGGAAGATATGAAGGCATTTCCTGATGAACCAAAGAAGTGGCGCGCTTATGGCTATGACATTGTCCTTAATGGCTTTGAAATCGGTGGTGGATCTATTAGAATCCACCTGCGAGACATTCAGCAGAAAGTATTTGAGCTTTTGGGCGTTGGCGAAAATGAAATTAAGAATCGTTTTGGTCACATGTTGGAAGCCTTTGAATTCGGCGCTCCTCCACATGGAGGAATCGCTTTGGGTGTCGATAGAATTATGGCATTACTCCAAAATGAGCCCAATATTCGTGAGGTAATTGTTTTCCCGAAGACAGGAGACTCCAGAGATCTTATGATGGATGCCCCGAATTATACGAGTAAGAAAGCCCTTAGTGATGCTCATATTCAGATCGCCGATGAAGTTATCAAAGAAGCCAATAAAAAGGGAGAAAATTTGTTTGGAGAACAAACTGAGACTGCAGATTAAATTTTATAAAATAATTAATATATATGGCGGAGGGCCAAGATATTTTAATACCAAGCGAGCGGATAATTAGTAAAATTTATATTATCCGGGGTAGAAAAGTTATGCTTGACAAGGATCTTTCGAAACTTTATGGCGTGCTGACAAAGGTTTTAAATCAGGCGGTAAAAAGAAATAGCAAAAGATTTCCAGCAGATTTTATGTTTAAACTCGATAAGAAAGAGTTTGAAAACTTGAGGTCACAAATTGTGACTTCAAGTTGGGGCGGCGCAAGACAAGAACCTCATGCATTTACGGAGCAGGGCGTGGCTATGCTGTCTAGCATATTAAATAGTGATAGAGCCATTGAGGTAAATATACAGATAATAAGGACATTTACTAAATTAAGAGAGTTATTGGGTACTAACGAGGCATTGCAGCGAAAACTTATGAAAATGGAACAGCATTATGATAAAAAATTAAAACAGGTATTTAGTATTCTACAGCTTTTATTAAAAGAAGATGGTAAGCCAAAAGAAAAGATTGGCTTTAGGTATAAAGAAATAAAGTAATAAACCACAATATGAAAAAATTAACCTCAGTTTTATTAATTATTTCAGTTGTTGTTCTGGCTTTGGTTATTGTCGGAACTGGTCTAATTATTCTGCGAGGCAATGAAGATGGTTGGATTTGTACAGATAATGGATGGGTGAAACATGGCAATCCTTCGTCGTCGATACCAACGAAAGTATGTCCTGGAGCATGCGAAAAGCAGGGTGGTATTTTGATTTCAGGGGGTTCTGCAGAAAATCCATCATTTTGTAAAATTTCATATCCGGATGGTGGTAAGGCCTGTAAAATTTCTAGTGAGTGTCAAGGTGGATGTGTTGTCGCCAAAATTAGTGATTTAGGGAAAGTAGGAATTTGTAAAAAAGATAATATTAAACAGGGATGTTTTGGTAGGATTGAAGATAAATTTATTACCTGTACTTATGATGATATGATTTTTAGATGTGATGGTGGTAAAAATGATAATCAAGAAATTTGCAAGAATGTATATAATCAGAATCAAGCTTCAACAACTCAGATGGCAAATCCCGCTTCAGTCAATTGTATTCAGAAAGGTGGAAAGTTGGAAATTCGTACTGGCGCCGATGGCGGTCAGGTTGGAATTTGCATATTCAGTGATGGCACGGAATGCGAAGAATGGGCGTTTATGAGAGGTGAGTGTCCGAATCCAAGTGAGAATCAAAATAATGCGACTAATAATTTACAGACATATAAAAATGGTAATTTAAATTTTACCTTTAATTATCCGACGAGTTGGAAAATTGATCATCAAACAGAAAAGAGCTGGGATTATTGGACCAATGATGAAATGAAAGGATGTGCGGATGAAATTAAACAGGAACAAAATAAATCTATTTCTCAGGCCGAATTAGCTACAATTATTGATAGGTTTTTTTATGTAGAAATTGTTGATAATACTCTATGTCAAAAATATTTTACTGTAAAAATTACACCTTATAGTAATAAGCAGTATATGGAATTATCATCTTATGAAGGTTCGTGCAATATCAATAATTTATTGGATTATAAGAAAAAAATTGAAGCTAGCTCCAATGATAAAATCTTGAGTTATCCGGCGTTAGTTAAATATTCCTTAGCCCCGCCAACAGCACTTGTAAAAGAGTATACTTTTTTTACTCCCATTTATAAGATTGATATATTAGCTAGTGTATATCCTTCAAATGATAATGATACTAAAGATTGGAACAATATGCTTGCTAAAATTGGAAATGGATCAAATATATTAGCATCA
>CAIPBY010000002.1 GCA_903863425.1 Candidatus Buchananbacteria bacterium
AAAAAATAAAAATGCCAAACAAAAATTTTTATAAAATAATTTTCATTTTTTTAATTATAATTGTTCTTTGTCTGGCAGTGATCATGGCTTTCTCGCCAAAGCAAAGCAGTAAGAATTTACGAGCAGTCATTGGTAATAAAGAAATAAATATTGAGGTAGTAACCAAATCTGCCGACATGGAAAGGGGATTGGGGTATAGAAAGTCGTTGGATCAAAACAGCGGAATGCTGTTCTCCTACGTCGGTTATGTCCGGCCCAGCTATTGGATGAAAGGCATGGAGTTTCCATTGGATATGATTTGGATTGGGGATGACAAGGTTATCGGATATGAGCAGAATGTGCCCGTGGTCGCTACGGGGATGCTTCCTACTTATGCCCCCAAGGAGCTGATAAATATGGTACTGGAGGTAAATGCCGGTTTTGTGCAGACAAATAGCATAAAGATTGGGGATAGTCTGATTATCCATAATTAATTGTTGACAAAAGGAGGTTTTTTGTGTAGAATAAGAACAATGTAAAAAATCAATATTAACCATTATGAAATTAGCGGTAATTAAGACAGGTGGAAAGCAATATTTAGTCAAAGAGGGCGATAAGCTCAAAATTGAAAAATTAGAAGCCCAAGTCGGCGATAAGGTGGAACTTGAGGCTTTGATGGTTGCTGACGGTGATAACTTGGAAATCGGTACTCCAGTGCTTGAGGCCAAAATTTTAGCCACTGCCATCAAACAAGGTAGAAGCAGAAAAGTGACTGGCATCAAGTATAAACCGAAGACGAGGCAAGCCAAGAGATTCGGCCACAAACAATATTTCACGGAAGTTGAAATTGCAAAGATATAATCTCTCTCAATAAAAAAGTCTTTCGAAATGAAGGATTTTTTTATTTTATAATTTTAATATCTTTATCTCAAACCCACCTTTTTAAAAAGGTGGGGCCAAAACGCAAGCGTACAAAATCATGGCCAATTTTCCCTGCACTCACTAAGGCACATGCGCTTCTGCTGGAGCTATATGTGCCTTTTAACGCTCGTGCTTAGGAAAAATTAGCACAATATTTTGTAATGCTTGCATGGGTGCGGGTGCAAATACAAATACAAATATTAAATCTCTTTCCTATCAATCAGCGCATTTTCCAGTGTGGCCTCATCGGCATATTCGAGGTCGGCGCCCATAGGCAGTCCTCGGGCTAGTCGAGAGATTTTTAAATTTGGAATTTGTTTGAATAATTTTATTAGATATAGGGAAGTGGTTTCACCCTCGATATCCGGATTAAGAGCAAGAATAATTTCTTTCACCTGATCATTTCTAATTCTTTCCAATAGCTCCCTGATCTTTATTTTATCTGGGGTAATGTTTTCGATTGGATTAATATAACCGCCGAGCACGTGATAAGTGCCTCCAAAAGAATGAGTTTTTTCAATGGCCACGATGTCTTGATTTTTACTTACTAGACAAATCATTTCTCGGCTTCTGACTGGATTAGAACATATTGGACAAGGATCATTTTCGCTGAAATCAAAGCAGGTGGAACAGAGCTTGACACTTTCCTTGATGTGCTTAATAGCTTCGCCGAATCGCACAAGCTCCTCTCTTGGTTTTCTGAGTAAATGAAAAACAAGACGTTCCGCCGTCTTGGGGCCAATGCTGGGAAGTTTGGCGAATTGATCAATTAAGTTTTGAATGCTTTTGGAATACATCAATTTTAATTCATTCCGGGAAATTTCATACCCAGTGAGGACATCTTCTGCGCCATGACCCTTTGCACCTTTTTGATGGCATCATTGGTGGCTTCGGCTATGCCAGATTCCAGTTTGCTCTTGTCTCCCAAAATGTCTTGCGCAATCTCTACTTTGGTCACTTCTTGATTTCCATCCATGGTAATTTTCACTTTGCCCCAACCACCAGCTCCTTCGACTGATTCTTCAGCTAAGGCCTTCTTAATTTGATTGGCTTGACTTCGCAATTCTTGGACTTGTTTGATTTTTGAAAACATATTTTTGTTTATTTATTATTCATTATTACTATAATTATGACTGTAACTTTTATCTAAATTTTTGAAGCTGACAGTATTGAAGTCGAAGTAAAGGGGGATGACTCCGGTCGGGCCGTTTCTGTGTTTAGCTACATGAATTTCAGCAATATGTTTCTCCTCTTCAGTGAGTGAATTAGTATCATAGCCTTTGTCTTGCGCTTTGCGGTAAATGAACAGCACCACATCCGCATCTTGTTCGATAGATCCTGATTCGCGAAGGTGGGATAATTTTGGAATAGCCGGCTTGGTCTGCTCCACGGCACGGGATAATTGAGATAAGGCAAGCACAGGGACATTGAGTTCTCTGGCAATGCCTTTGAGTGCTCTGGAAATTTCGGCAATTTCTTGCACTCTATTTTCGCTACCGGCCTTGCTACCGCTACCTTCCATGAGTTGTAAATAGTCAATTACAATAAGATCGAGGCCGTGTTCCATCTGCAGTCTTCTGGCTTTGGTGCGCAGTTCCATGATGTTGGTATTGGCAAAGTCATCGATATAAATTTGGCTCTCAGCTAGAACGCTCATGGCTTGTCCGATTTTGGGGAAGTCATCACCGCTCTCAGACAATTTACCGGTTCGCATCTTCCACATATCCACTCCGGCTTCACCGCAAATTAATCTATCAACTAGTTGCTCCTTGGACATTTCCAAGGAAAATAATCCAACTGATTTGTGATATTTGGTGGCCACGTTTCTGGCAATGTCTAGGGCCAAAGAAGTTTTACCCACCGAAGGTCGAGCGGCTAGAATAATTAAGTCGGATTTTTGAAGTCCGGCCAAAAGATTGTCTAAGTCGGTAAATCCGGTTGGTAATCCGCGCAGTTTGCCTTTTTCTCTGTGAAGCTCATCGATGCGATCAAAGGCGCTGGTAAGTACATCGCGGATATGAGTGAATTTTTCTTTCAAATATTTCTGTGAAACTGAGAAAATGGATTGCTCGGACTTGTCTAGAATTTCATTGACTTCTCTTTCTTCGTGATAGCCGAGTTCTAGGATGTTGTTGGCCGCAGAGATAAGTCGACGCAGAGTGGCCTTGCGTTGGATGATTTGGGCGTGAGCCAAGACGTGGGCGGCCGACGGCGTCTGATTAGTCAAGGTTAATAAATATGACCTGCCTCCGATTTGCTCCAATAATTTTTTTTCATCCAAACGACTGGTAAGGCTCAAAATATCAATTGGGTCCTTTTTGTCGAATAATTCAGTAATGGTTTCAAATATGTGGCTATGACTGGAGAGGTAAAAGTCGTCAGCCGTGATCAAATCCGCAATTTTGATAATGGCGTCTTTGTCCAAAAGCAAAGCTCCGAGCAGGGATTGCTCGGCTTCGATATTCTGTGGGGGGAGTTTTGGGTTAATGTTGGTATCGCTCATGTTCGACTCTATTTTAACTTATCGAGCACAAATAAGCAACCGCGGATTTACCCAAGATATGCACGGGATTTACCCTCTCAGATTATGGTTAAAATTAAGATAGTTTGCTTCTATAATTATCAGTATTTTTTCGTTAAAACTTGCTAAAATTATTTTTATTTGTTATAATTTTAAGCGATTGATGCAATTTAAGCGCCTATAGCTTCCGCCCAAGGCGGACAGGCAGTCGCAATAGATATAGTCAAAAATAGATATATACGCGCTCATAGCTCAGACGGTAGAGCAACAGCATTTTAAGCTGATGGTCCCAGGTTCGAGTCCTGGTGGGCGCATAAATAAAAAAACGGGTTTACCCGTTTTTTTATTTATGCGCAGGTCAGAAGCGAGACAAGTTTTGAGCCGGAAGGCGAAAAGCGCAGTCGAGCGTCGATGGATGCGATCAACGGGAGCATTCATCGCTGACCCTGGACGAGCGAAACCGCCGGATTCGCCGGCGGTTGAGAGAGATTGCGCAGGTCAGAAGAAACGGCCATTGTGCCTTTTTATTTATATTTGACAAAATCATAAAAGTATTCTATAATTTAATTTGTTTTATAATGGTTCTTTTCGGAATTGTAATGGCGTAGTTCAACAACGGAGGACAGTGATATGAAAAGAGTAAATGCGGTTACTATTTATAGACCCAAAAAACGCATCATCTTGGTGCGTGTTCCTGATGGCGACAGATCAAGTTGCGAGATTAATGTGACGGGTCAGTTTCGCAAGGCTTTCGGCGGTAAATTGAACGCCAAGATACTTAGGGCGATTTTTGCCACGGCGCCTAGGACGCTGGAAGTTCTTTTTGAAAGCGGTCCTGTTCGTATTAGCGAAGACAGTATCGAAAGCTGGTATCAGCGGACGCTTAGGAAGATGTTGCGATAAAGCCAGGATTCAATTTTAATGAAAGGATGCGCGGGATGATTGAAATTAGAGATTTATCCGACATGCAACTATGCTGGCTTCTCCTGCGGTGGATAGCCGACAGTTATCAGGGAAGACAAAGGCTAGCAAAGAACGGTACGCTTCTTCTTTGTTTTTTGGAGATAGTGGTTGATCGGGAGATTATCTATGACGATTACAGGGAGAACGTATCGACGTTACTCATGGAGGCCGGAAGAAGGGTCCTGGAGGTTAGGGAGTATCCTCGGCAAACTCAAATGATGTTGCCATTTAAATTGGTTGCATTTCTGCCGAACTGTGCGCTTGCATATGTTCTGTTGGATCAATTGAGTAGATGGTATCATTATGAGCTTGCCAGGAAGGGAAAACATTCACCCAAGGGTTATTTAAGTTTTGAGGCTGCCATTTTCGATGTAGCCTTTCAGCTTTTCCCGATAGAATGCCTTTCTGCCACCGAATTTAATCCATCGTTTGAGGAGATTGTCTCCGAGGCTGAGAGAAAGTCGAGGAGAGGATGATGGTGCTCAACGCAATGCAACCTTGCCCGTTAGGTCGAAACGGGCGTTTTTATTTACCAAAATTTTATATAATTGCAATTTTTGGTTGAAAATGTGATAATTACGGATATAAATTAAAATAAAATATGCCAGAAGATTTTTATTGCGATTTTGCTTTGAATAATAAAATAGAAGTTGAAAAGATAAAAGAAACAGAAGATGTTTTGGCCTTTTATCACACCAAGCCGAGTTACAAGATTCATATTGTGGTAATTCCTAAATTACATATTGATAATTTAAATTCGGTTGGTGATTTGGAAATTATCAAAGAGATTTTTATGGTTATTAAAGATGTGGCAGAAGAATTAAATTTAAAAGATTTTAAGGTTATAAATAATAATGGAAAGTATCAGGATAGTAAACATTTGCATTTTCATGTAATATCAGATAATTAAAATTATGAATACAAATACCAAAGAATTTGTTGATTTATTGGTTAGTTTGGAGCCAATATTTAGACAAGCCGGAGATTTGGCCAAAAAGCTTAGGCCTAGTGCGGTAGCTAGCAAAAAATCAGATACGGGTATAGCCGGAGTAGATATTATCACCGATGCTGATTTGGCAGTACAGGAGTTCGTGCTTTCTGAGATAGCAAAGACCAATCTTATTAATTGCGCTTTGATTGCAGAAGAAGATACGCCATCGGTTTCCAAATTTAAAGGCACAAATGGTTTAGTGCTTACTATCGATCCAATAGACGGAACTAGGGTTTATGCTGAAGGTGGAAATTTTTATTCAATTATAATTTGTCTGCATGACAAAAAATCCTATCATTATGTATATTTGTATTATCCAGAAGTTGATTGGACTAGAAGGATCACTGATAGTGAAGTGATAGATTTTGGACAGTTGCCCAAGGCTGAAATAAAAGTTGGATTAGATTTGGAGCGTGTTATAGCCCATGCCCATAGATCTCCCGAGAAGACAGCTCCCGAAATGTATGATGAGATGATTAATCGAGGATATACTTTCAAATCAATAGAGGAGCTAACTTTTGAAAACGGACCATGGCCAATGTCGTTATTCTTTGTTAGTCAGCTAGGTGGTTTTTATGATGAAATGCCATGTTCTTATGACGGCGTTTGTGTTTTGTATTATGGCCAAGTGAAAGGTCTCGAGGTTCTATCAGTAATAGATATTGCCAATCCTTTTAAAAATGATCGTGGCATACGTTATCCAGGTTGGTATTTAGTTTTAAAATAAATACTATGTCCAAAATTCCCGTCGTCAATGAAAATGACGAATTAATTGAATATAAGGAGCGCGAAGATCTGAATATCGCGGATATTTATCGCGTGTCTGCTCTGTGGATAACTAATTCCCAAGGGCAAATACTTTTGGCGCAAAGAGCTTTTACTAAGAGCCATAATCCTGGCAAATGGGGTCCGGCTGTGGCGGGTACGGTTGAAGAAGGCGAAGATTATGAAACAAATATTATTAAGGAAGCGGAAGAAGAATTGGGGTTGACTGGCATTGAATTCAAAAAAATAAATAAGACTAGAATAAAAGATAAATTTAATTCATTTACGCAGTGGTTTTTTGCCATAGTAGATAAAGCCATTGATGAATTTAAAATTCAAAAGAGTGAAGTGGAAGCGATAAAATGGTATGATAGGGGAGAGCTGGAAAAAGATTTGGCAGAAAATCCGGATAATTATTTAGTAGATTTTGAAGAATATTTGAAAACATCTAATATTATCTAATATTAACTCATGACACAATCTCAAGCGCTGGAAATCATGAAGACCGGCGCTAACATATTTCTCACCGGCGAGCCGGGATCTGGTAAGACGCATATAGTCAATCAATATGTGTCTTATTTGCGTTCGTGCGGAATTGAGCCGGCCATAACCGCTTCGACCGGCATTGCCGCGACCCATATCGGTGGGATGACCATCCATTCGTGGAGCGGAATTGGCATCAAGACGGATTTGAGTCGGCATGAGGTGGACAAAATCGCTAATGACAAAAGAATTAGCAAAAGAATCAGAGCATCTGACGTCTTGATTATTGATGAAATTTCTATGCTTCCGCCATACGCGCTTAATATGGTTGACTCTGTCTGCCGGCGCGCCAAGAATAATCCCAATCCTTTCGGCGGGATGCAAGTGATTTTCGTCGGGGATTTCTTTCAACTCCCCCCAATCATGAAGCGTCAAGACGAACATTCGCAAGTTGCTCTGCTCGAGGAAATGTCAGCTCGATTTGCTTATGGCTCCTCGGCTTGGGAAAGCGCCAATCCTATCACTTGCTATCTCCATGAGCAATACCGACAAGATGACAAGGAGTATTTGAATCTGCTCTCAGCCATTCGCGCCAATAATTTCTGCGACAGCCATCTCAATCATTTACAATCTCGCAAAATTGATTACCATCAAGCGCCGAGCGGTCTGCCCAAACTGTTTTCGCACAATCTGGACGTAGATAGTGTTAATAATCAAATGCTTTCTAAATTGCCAGGAAAATCCCAGGCTTATGAGATGTTTACTGACGGCCATAGGAATCTGATTGAAACGCTCAAGCGTGGTTGCCTCTCGCCGGAGAATTTGGAATTAAAAATAGGCGCTAGTGTAATGTTTACCAAGAATAGTCCCAAGGGCTTGTTTGTAAATGGCACCTTGGGCACAGTGGAAGGATTTGACGCGGGCAGTAATTATCCGATAATTGTGACTACAGCCGGCAGGCGAGTGACTGTGGAGCGCGCGGATTGGGTACTCGAGGATGGCGGCAGGGATTTGGCGCGTATCACCCAGTTTCCGCTTCGGCTGGCTTGGGCCATTACCGTGCACAAGAGCCAGGGTATGTCGCTTGATGGCGCGATTATGGATTTGTCGTCTGTCTTCGAATTCGGCCAGGGTTACGTGGCTCTTTCACGTGTCCGCCGTTTGTCGGGTCTGCACTTGCTCGGGTGGAACAAGCGAGCCTTCGAGGTTCATCCGGAAATTGTGGCCAAGGATGTGGATTTCAAGACTTCTTCCGAGGATGACGGGTTGGTTTTTGCCAAGATGTCGCCAGAGGATTTGGCCAAGATTCAGACTGATTTTATTAATCTTTGCGGAGGCCAGCCCGGACTGATTGTGGAGCGCGAGGTCAAGGATTTCTATCCGATTAAAATTAAAAAAATTAAGATAGATACTTATAATGAGACATTCAAGCTTTGGCGGGAAGGGAAGAGTGTTGGGGAAATTGTGGAAGCGCGTAATCTCAAGGAAAATACGATTTTATCACATTTGGAAAAACTTTGTGAAAAGGGTAAAATTAGAGCAGAAGAGTTTTTGAAATTAATTCCTGAATCTTTTTGTAAATTTTTGCCGGAAGTACATGATGTATTCCTTCGATTAGACACGAGCAAGCTAGGGCCGATTTTTGAATATTTTGACGGCAAGTTTTCTTATGAGAATTTGCGGTTGGCACGGATGGTGATGAAGAAGAAATAAAACAAATTTAAAAAATCAAAATGGAGGTTGATAAAGATAAATTTGAGTTAGTAAAAAATAATGCTAAAGAATTTTATGATAAGGTTGGCGCGGTTAATTGTCCTTACTTAAATAGGGATGTTCATTTTAATGAAGAAGGCTTTAGTCATTTGCTTTCAAAATCATGGAATAGGGGTCGGTCATTGTCTGAACAGTATATCCGTTTGAAAATATTACCTAAAGTAATCGAGGTAATTAGGAAATCCCATACTCTTCAAGAATACGACGAAAGACAAATGCTGGTAAGGCAAAAAATTAATTCTCGTTGGGAGAAAAGACCAAAGTTAATTCGTTATTTTGTATTTATTGCTTTGGTAATAAAATATAATTGCCGTTTTAAGGTAGTTATTAAAGAAATTGAAGGTGGAAAGCCATTTTTTTGGAGTGTTTATCCATCTTGGAGAGTTATGAAGGATTGCAATGGTGATAAAAAGAAAGTGTTTTATTCGGGGAATTTAGAAGAAGATTAATCCAACAAAAAAAGCACCAGTCTGCGGTTTATGAATATGGACCGCTGGGGGGCCAAAGCCCCCACAAGTGCTTGATTGCAATATACACTATTTTGGGCTAAATGTCAATATTTATCCACAGGGTATATAAAAGCAAAAATTATGCAAATAAATAGTAGAGCAACTTTTGATGGTCGAGATTGTGCCATAGAATACAACGACGCGGAGGATTTTTCTCAATTACCTCGTGAATTGTGCACTCAGATTTATGGAGTTTGTTTTCTTAATGATAAAATGGTTTTGGTTCATTGCATGGATACTAATAAATGGGGTTTAGTTGGCGGTACCATTGAATCGGGTGAGACGTATGAGCAGGCATTAAAAAGAGAAATTCAGGAAGAATCAAATATGGAAGTTCTGGCTTGGAAGCCGATTGGTTATCAGAAAATAGTTTATGACGATAACGGTGAAATTTTATTCCAGCTTCGTGCTGTCTGTAAAGTCAGGCCCTTGGGAAAATTTATAAGTGATCCTGATGGAGATGTGGACGAGATAAAATTGATTAATCCGGATGATTACCGTAAATATTTTGATTGGGGGGAGACGAGTGAGAGAATAATGGAAGTAGCAAAGATGGAATTGAATAATTTATAAACAAGATGAAGAAGAAATAAAAATTATGTCACTTACCAAGAAACAACAAGATCAAATTGATTATCAGTTGGAAAACCATAAACATTCACGCTATGAAGTTGATATTGTTTTAGCCGAAGGCCAAATATTGGAAAAATTTATTGTTCTGCCTGATGTTCTTCGTCCTGATAAATTGATTGCCAGTTTTTTGAGTAGTTGGTTATTTTATAATAATGGCTTGTATCAAGACAAAACGGTAATTGATATGGGTTGCGGATCAGGCATCCAGGGGATAGTTTGTGGAATTTATGGCGCCAAGAAAGTGATATTTTCCGATATTGCCACTGAGCCGATTGATAATACCAAAGAGAATATAAAAAATTATAAATTAGAAACAAAAACTGAGGTTTATCAAGGAGACCTGTTTGAAAATATCAAGGAGAAGGCGGATCTCATAATTTTTAACCACCCCTTTTGGCCGATAAATCCTACAGAACAAAAAGTTTCTATTTCCATTCTTGGCGGAGTAGAAGTAATTCATAATTTTTTTGATTCTGTGGGAAATTATCTAAATCAAGGTGGGATTATTATCATGCCATACTTTCATCTGGCAGGAGAAGAAAATGATCCAGGCATTCAGGCACCAAAGCATGGATTAGGTGTGGAAGTTGCTTTTCGAGCCGAAGTCAGTAAGACTTTACATACCGGATTGATGAGTATTTATAAAATAAAAAAATAAAAACAAAAATATGGCAGTTTCAAATTATACTGAAGAAATATTTCTCAAGCTTTATGAACTTAAGGTTGCTGAGCATTGGCTTACTCTTTATCCTTGCTTTCTGAAAATTATGGGAAGTTTGAAGGGTAATAAAATTCTCGATCTGGGTTGTGGTAATGGAGAGTTTACTGATTATCTAGCAAGTCATGGTGCTAAGGTGATCGGAGCGGATAAGTCTCAAAAATGGATTGACTATTGTAAAGATAGGTATAAAGGAAATAAGAATTTAAAATTTATTCAGGCGGATGGCGTAAACTTGAAATCATTGAAGAGTGGGAAATTTGATTCCATTATTATGAATATGGTGCTTCTAAATGTTGAGACAGAATCTGAAATCCAGAAGATCTTTAAAGAATGCAAGAGAGTTTTGAGGCCTGATGGCAGTTTAATTTTTACTGATCTTAATCCTATTATGGTAATGACTCCCAAGGTGGCCGTGAGGGAGCAGAAATATAGCAAGAATTTCTCATATTTCAAGAACGGTTCGCAATTCACGGCGGTTTTGCATCTTCCCGGCGATAAAAAGATTGAATTCATAGATAAGCATTGGACTTTGGAATTTTATACTAAGTGCCTAGAGAAAGCGGGATTGTATTTAAGTCTGATTGTTGAGCCGAATTACGGCAAAAATGCGCCCAAGAGATTTAAGGGATACAATATTCCGGAGTATATCGCTTTTCAATGCAAAAAATTAAATTAAAAATGTATTAATTTACTCTAAAATTAAGTAACGATTAAATCGTCATAAGGCGGTTTTTTTGTTTAATTTTGGCCAATACTTGACAAAAAGTTAATATTTTGTTATTTTATGATGATGCCATGTGGGCATTATTTTCTGTACATCACAATAAAAATAGGTTTGGAAAGGAGGTGAAACGATGAAATTCGCAGATTACAGTAGTAACTATTCGCGTGACTATCTGGCTGGCTATCAGCCCACCAGAGAACCGCTATTCCCAACATGGTCTTTGTGGATGAAAGTGCGTGCTTGGATGATTATCACCATGTGCGTATTATTATTCGCAGACCTGGATTTTGTGGCGCAGTATCTTGCCGCAGGTCCGAGTGAGAGGATGCAAGTCGGTACACCCGAGTGGAACCAGAAAATGAAGGAGTTTGTCGCCGCCAAAAATATGGAATCGAAGCTTGCAGGAAATCAAGAGCTTACCATGTCTAAGGCGGTTGAACTCCAGCACCAAATGTATGATTTGGGTGAGGACCTGGGTTTGTATCCTTGTGGAGGCTCTCGAGCCACTAGGTATGTGTATGAAGATTGTCTGAAAATCTACACATGCAACTGGCATCCGCCCAACGACTGGTCCGAGCAGGACAGGAATAAGGCGGAGCAGTGGGAACCGGACTTGAAGGAAGAACGCGTTCGTAATATCTTCTGGGGTCTGTGGGGTAAAGAGTGTAAAGAATACAACGAAGCTCATCCCCGAATCAACAGACCGCCCGAGACCATTACTGGCGCGCGGATTCTGGTCTTGCTCTACTGGTTGGTGAAGTGGTATAGCCTTATGACCATTCCGGCACTCCTGATTTTTCTGCTCAACAGAAGAAGCGCCGGAGAGATGGTGCTCGGGCAACCACGAAGAATCCTCTTGGCTTGTTGTTTTGGGCCGATTGGAATCTTGGCGATTTCGGATGATGCCGTACGCGCGCGAAGTTATAATGAGCTATCTTCTTGGTACCAGCGGGAATATTGCAAAACCCGTTTAGAAAAGAAAGAGAAGCTCGCTTTGTGGCAAATGGTCGACAATCCGCTTTTGAAGTTTGAAGAAGCGGTTGGGTTGATTAGCGGCAGAAAGTTTCGGCGACCTGCTCTCGCTTGCTTATTGGCTTGGCTGATAGGCATGTGGCTAAGCCCGGTTCCGAAGAACGTCATTAGGTATGTTGCAGTGGCGTTTGTGTCTAGTGAACAAAATCTTCCGGAGGCTAAAGTCAAAGGCGGAAGCGATCCGTCAATGCTGATGGCGATAATGCCGACGGAAGTAGAAGTGCAATACGAAGAAGTTACAGTTGTGGTCGAAGAAGAGCAGGCGGAAGTCAGCTGGCTGTACCAGTTGGCCGAAAACCCGCGTGCGCCTCCGGTCGCGGTCAAGGAACAACACGAGAATTCATTCTCGACCCTTGGCTGCACAAACAGTAAAGGGTTGATCAAATGAAGAAAGTAACGTATGTTGCGATCGTGTTGTTGTCTCTGTGTTTAAGCGTTGTGGCCGTGGGCGAGGAGCGGAAAGGTTTCATCCCGCCGATGGAAGTCGGTGGAGGAACGCTCGCACTGCGCGGGTTCGCGTGGTGGACGGTCACATCCAGCGATGGAAAAATTGCGGAAGATGTTCCATACTTCCGCATCCACGCCAAGTACGACTTCGACCAGTTCGGCTTTGGCGCCGTCGTTAATTTTCCGGAAATTTGGAATGGAAAAGGCAACGAATTGTGTGAGCTCTGGGGTAAGGTCAAGCTGACCGACAACTTCGAAGCCTATGCTGGACGCCTGTTCCTTCCTTCCGGCTACTATTGGCCATCTCCTGATATGCGCGAAACACTGCCACCCAAGGCGGAGACTTTCGACTCATATGCCTGGGGCGGAATGCTGGTTAATACCTGGGAGGATGGCTCGACCGCAAAGTTGGCTCTTTCAGGAAGGCCGGGCGTGACGTTTGACAGCGACACGAACTGGACGACCTGGTGCCTCTCCGGGAGACTGGAGAAGAAATGGGATGCCAACTCGGTAGGCGGTATCTTCGAGATCACCGGCGAATGTCGAAGGTTCGATGTGGACACCACGTGCAAGCCGACTGAAACCTTGACGCTAAGGGCTGGCACTACGTACGAGCAGAACCTGGACAAGAAGACCAGTGATCGCGTAGGCCTGTATTTCTTCGCCGCGTATCGGCCGATCAGGGAGTTTGAGGTCGACTTCATGATCGACTACCTCCAGTCTTTGGCCAAGAGCTGGGAGGAGACGAAAGTCTCGGTCGACAAGAAGACAGGAAAGGTTTCTGTCAGTATAGCGCAGTACCAGAGCAGTGATGCTCATGTTACGACGCTTACTATTGGCGGGCGTTTTTTCCCGGCGACTCTATTCTCTAAGGATACTTTCGATTGGCTGTCAGTGACGGTCGATGTGAGAATCCCTCTGGAGAATGAGGGCTCGGGTAAGGATCCGAGCGTCTGGTTTAAGACTCAGATCGCGTTCTGAGGTATCGCAAGCTTCGGGGTGCCGGTTAGTCATGATACGTAGATGACTAACTGGCACACCCGATTTTTTTATCTAAAAATTTTAACCCTTCCATTTTTAACTGGATTTTGTATACTTAAATAATAATATTTCTATATCGTCATTCCGGAATTTTAATGTAATCATTAAAATATCCGGAAACCAGGTCTATTCTAACCTGGATCCCGGATCTCCGCTGCGCTACGTCCGGGATGACGGCTTAAATTAAAACAATAATATGAAAACTCTAATTATTTTTTACTCTCTCGAGGGCAATACCAAATTCCTGGCTGAGTCCATTTCTAGCACAATTGGAGCCGACACATTTGAAATCAAAACAACCAAAGAAATGGGGACCGGGTTTATGAAGTATTTCTGGGGAGGCAAGCAGGTGATGATGAAGGAAAAGCCGGAAATCTTGTCTTTTGACAAGAATTTGGCTGATTATGAGATGATTCTGATTGGTTCACCGGTTTGGGCTAGCACTTTTGCGCCGGCACTCTATACTTTTTTAAATAATAACAAGATTGCTGGCAAGAAAGTTGCTTTATTCTGCTCTTATGGCGGAAGTGTGGGCAGAACCTTGGATAATTTGAAAGTTGTTCTCAAGGATAATGAAATTGTGGGAGAAATAGGCTTTAAAAACCCTTTAAAAGACAAGGAGGCTAGCGCTAAGAAAATCCAGGAATGGATTAAGGATATTATGGCTAAACAAATTTAGATGGCTAATTAATAAAATTCACGCCGGAGAAAAAGGGCGTGTTTTTTATTCCAATTTATGCTAGAATTAAGATAATAATAATTATTTTAAACAAATGAAAAAATTAGCCTTCTCGGCCTTATTGTTATTTGTCGGGGTATTCGCCGTTGCCTATTTGGCCAATGCCGCTACTTGCGAGGTTAAGCCAGTTTGTATGGATAGTATACGTCTAGGTATGCAGACTGAGGATTGCAAAATTATTTCTGCCGAGGAGATGATGAGGCAACTCGCAGGAGCTTTCGGTGGAGATACGGCTGCGACTTATTCATGTTATATCGGATGCAAAGATGGAGCCTGTATTAAAGATAATACGCCAGATGTTTGCACAGATACGGATGGTGGAAAAGATTATTTTGTGAAGGGAAAGGTTAGTACCAAGGGAAACGGGGAACAGGGCAATAGCAGTGATATATGCTCGGATAAAAATACTTTGTCCGAGACTAGTTGCAGTAAGAAAGGAGATAAATATACTATTGATGTAAGTTCTTATAAATGCCCCAATGGCTGTGTCGATGGCGCTTGTGTCAAAGATGCTAGTGGTGGCACGGGGAGTAAATGCACTGATTCTGACGGAGGAAAAGATATTTTCAAGGTGGGTATTATCACTATAAACGGCAAGGCACAAGATTTATCGGATACTTGCGGGCTTGATCCTCAGACAATCAATGAAAAATTTTGTCTGCCCAATGGCACTTATTCCAGTGAAGATTTGAAATGCCCGGGTTTATGTGAAATTATGCCAGATACTTATGGCGCCGCTTATTGCACGAAAAGCTGTGAGAAAAGCGATGGCTATTATTGCCATAATTCTATTGATGGCAATATTGGCATTGCTTTTTTAACCAAGGATTGTAAATGGGAGAAAGCTACGCCTTGTCAGAGTAATGCTTGCGGAGGTCCTGTTTGTGCAACATTTGGTGCATTAGTTGACTCTGATGGCGATGGCTTGCTTGATGTTAATGAAGCCAAGTGGGGGACTGATCCGAAGAAATTTGATACTGATGGTGACGGTTTTGGTGATATGACGGAAATTTTCGGTGGTTACAATCCTTTGGGACCAGGCAAATTTACTGCCGCGCAAGTGTCTTTGGCTACGCAATTAGATTCAATCGGTGGTAATTCTAGCGCCGCAGCAAATGGCATAACCAGTGCTCCTGATTTTTCGACTTCTACGGTGGTGGCAACTAGCGTTCCTGATTTGGCGATCGTAACCGCTACAGAAGCAACAGCAACTATTCCAGGCATAACAGATGCTAAATCGACAACAGGTAAATATCCGCCGGCTGGTTTGGAAATAATGTCGGCAATAAATCAAAATCCGGCCATTGCTTATATTATTTTTGGAATAATCGCCCTTCTTATTATCGCCTTGTATGCGTATACGGCGATTTGTCTGCAATTCATCGCACGGAAGCTCAACGTCTCGCGAGCTTGGCTGGCTTGGATTCCAATTGCCAGTACCTTTCTCATGATCAAGTGCGCGGGCAAACCGTATTGGTGGTTTTTGCTTTTCTTTGTGCCGATTTTAAATATTGTGATCGGAGTCCTGCTTTGGGTTTATATTTGTCAGAAATTAAATCGCCCGGGTTGGCTGGCTATATTAATGTTAATTAGTCCGATAAATTTGATTGTTATGGGCTATCTGGCTTTTGCCGGAGGTGATTCTCAGATAAATTATCCGCCTCAAATTCAAAATAATAATTTAACCTAAAAATATGCTCAAAGCTCTCAAATTCATAATTTCCATCGTGATCGTCCTCGTAGTCGGTAACATTGGCACCTTGTTCACCACGCCCAATATTGCGACCTGGTATGCGACACTCAATAAGCCCTCATTTAATCCGCCGAATTGGATTTTTGCGCCAGTTTGGACCACGCTTTTTGTGCTCATGGGCATCAGTTTGTTTTTGATCTGGAATAATAAGAGGAAGAAAGAGGGGAATCGCAAAGCGTTTTTCATTGTTTTCGCCATTAATCTTGCCTTGAACGTCTTATGGTCATTAATATTTTTTAGCCAACATTTCACGGGAGTAGCTCTTGTAGAGTTAATATTTTTAGCTATTTCAATTCTAGTTTTGATTATTTTGTCTTGGAAAATTTCCAAAGCAGCAGCCATATTGTTTATACCGTATTTGGCTTGGGTTTGCTTTGCTTCTTTTCTTAATTATAATATTTGGGCGTTGAATGTTATTAAATAAATAAATAAATAAATAAATACTAAGTTTATGCCAAAAGCTAAAGTCAAAGCAGTTGCCAAGAAAGCAACTTCTAAGAAAAAGAAATCAGCTAACAAATGCTCATGTAGTTGTAGTTGCTGTAAGTAAGATTCAAAATAAACAAAAAATCCTCGGCTGAATGCTGAGGTTTTTTTAACCATTGCTGTGGATATCTTTTTTATGTTATAATTAATGAAAATATAACTTATCCCCATGCCTATCAAGAAGAAGAAAACTTCTCCTATTAAAATTAATTCTAAACCAGTCAAAAAAGCGTTGAAAAAAGCATCGCATATTTTAACTATGAGCAGTTCGGCCAAGGCCAAAGCGAAAAAGCTGAAAATAGATTTGGAAAAACTGAAATATCTTATTGATTCCGATGGCGATGGCTTGACCGATTATCAGGAGAAACTCTATGGCACTGATCCTTACAAGGCAGATACAGACGATGACGGACTTAGCGATTATGAAGAAATAAAGATTTATGGTAGTAATCCGTTGAAAGCTGATACTAACCGGGATGGCATTAAAGATGGCGATTCCGTGAAAAGAGGCCTTGATCCGGCCGGCAAAGGAAAATTGAAAAGTTTATCCGCAGATAAGGGCGGTTCTAGTAAGAAAATAAAGGCGTTGGAAGAGAAGTTGAAGAAGATGAAGATGATTATTGATTCTGATGGCGATGGCCTGACCGATTATCAAGAGAAGCTCTATGGTACTGATCCATTTAACCCGGATACAGATGGCGACGGGTTGAGTGATTATGAAGAAGTGAAGATTTATCAGACCGATCCTTTGAATCCTGATACCAACAATGATGGTATTAATGACGGCGATTCCGTGAAAAGAGGGATAAATCCCAGAGGCAACGGTAAATTGCGTGATTTATTCATTCCATATTATGGCAATAATTATCAGCCGGAATTTTTGAAAGCCAAGAGAGTGCTGTTTTATAGTGGCTCGGCGATTTTGGTCAAGATTATTGTGGTTTTGGCTATTGCCATGTTGCCACTTAGCGCTTGGGTTACGCCAGATGTTTCTACTGAGCAATCCAGGAAAATTATTCAGCTAACCAATCAAGTCAGGCAGAATCTCAAGCTTCAACCGTTGACGGAAAATTATATTCTTGATCAAGTGGCTTTGGCCAAAGCTCAGGATATGCTTACTAACCAATACTTCGCTCACATTAGTCCCAGTGACAAGGGGATTGATTCTTTTTTGAATATGTTCGGTTATCATTATGACTTGGCTGGTGAGAATTTAGCCATGGGATTTAGCGGTTCCGCGGATGTGGTTAATGCTTGGATTAAGAGCAAGACGCATTATGCTAATTTGACTGATCCTAATTTTACAGAAATTGGCGTGGCCATGTCTACTGGCAAATTCAATAGTTTAGATACCACCTTGGTGGCGCAGGTTTTTGGCAGTCCCAGACAGCAAACATCACCGGCTAAGAATACACAGCCGACAATCAAGAATATAAACACGGCTAAGCCAAAGGTTATTGAAAAAGGCATTCCGGGCAAGAAAATAGTCCAATTAAATCAAGACCTTGCCACAGTTTCCGCCAATAGGGTTTTGGGAGAAAAGATAAAGCAGGAATTGGCGGTTCCAACACTAATTTATCCTTCTGATAATTTTGTCACCAAAGACGGCAAGATAGATTTGAAGATTTCTGCTCCATCAGCCGATAAGGTGGCTATTTTTGTTGATGGCAGTGGCATTCCTGCGCAAGGCACATTTACTAATGATAATTATACTCAAACCATAGATTTTACTGAGGGTGCGCATAACGTGCAATTTAAGTCATCACTAGGCGATCAAACGGTTTCGTCTATTAATTACAATATTACTATTGATGCTACTGCGCCGTCCATAGATCAATCTCGTACCAAGATTGTGGTAGTTGAGTCAGCCAACAAAGATCAGAAAGTTGTCAGAGTCGAAGCTTATATGAGTCCGGATGCCACTTCGGCAGAGGTGAATTTTGGAAATTATACGGTTAAGCTGGCCAAGGACGGCGTTGACCCCCAGAAGTGGAATGGAAGTACTATTATTTTTACTCAAGAACAGGAGCAGATATTTAATCCGGTAGTCATGGCTACAATTACGGCAAGTGATGGCCAAGGTAATACGGCCACAACAGATATTAAATGGCAGAATATCACACCCGTCAAGCCAAGTGTTTTGACGCAATATCTATATGCCAAGGATTACGGTTCGAAATATACTAATTGGCTGTTTAGCCTCAGCTCAATCTATTATAAAATATTGTTAGGTTTGGTGGTTTTGGTTTTGGCTTTGAATATATTCATGAAGGTTAGAAAGCAAAATTTTAAACTGATAATTCCAGTTATAGGATTAATTCTTCTTTTAGTGGCTTTAATTTTGATATAAATTTTAATTTTATAAAAAGATAAATATGAAAAAGCACTCACTAGGCATATTTTTATTTGTTTTTGCTGTAATATTTGGCATTTGTGGATTGGGGAAATCAGTTAGTGCCATAGGGGATGTTAGTGTTAATGAATTTTCACTTTATCCCATAGGCGCTCAGTGGCTAGAATTAGTTAATAATTCCGGTTCCGCCGTTGATTTGTCTAATTGGGAAATATGGGTTTATGGTTCATCGGGTTTAAGTAGTGTTTCCTCTATAAATAACAATACTATAATTCCCGTCAATGGATTGATTACATATGACTTTAGTCCTTCCGCTTTGGATATAACAGGTGGAGCAATATTTTTAAAGGATGTTTCATTGGGGACATATAAACAACTAGCTTATGGCTCTTTTCCTTTGCCGGGTCAAGACCATGCAGACCTTCCTGGCGATGGCGAGTCGGCATCGGTGATTAATAGTGTTTGGTTAACTACTTCTACTCCCACCAAGGGCTGGTTCAATAATGCTAGTGGTTTGGGCGACAGCACAACTCCGCCAGAGTTATCAGCAATTCAATCGGCTCTAAGTTCTCTAGACATAAATACAAATATTGGTGATTTACCGAATCCCTCTAGCGCCGTTGGTTTATATTTTTCCAAGACTAATGTGGGGAAAATTCAATTTGATGATGGGATTAATTTAACTGATGCTTCGGCTGTTGAAGCTATAAAGAGTTTGACTAGTTCGGTCTCTTTTACCACGGGAACGGTTGCCTTCACCGGTGATGACACATCTCTCTTGAAAAATACCGGCGCCACTATTACTTTGTACGGATTATCCCATGATAATTATTTCCCAAGTGATTTGATTATTAAAGGTGATGATGATTCCATAATTGCTTCATCAAGCGATGATTATCCACATATTACTAATTTTAATTTTGATATTCCAACGCAAGCTTTAATCTTTCACACCAATCATTTCACTTCTTTTTCGGTAGCAACTGATTTTTTTGATCTTATCTCTCCTACGATTAATTTTGCCAGTCCGACACCTGTAGATAATTTTCTAACCAATAGAGCCACGACAAGCATCAAAATAAGTTCGACTGAAAATATGGGCTCTGCTGTTGTTACGGTCAATAGTTCTTCATCATTTGATATGGCCAGGACAAATTATGGATCTTCGAGCGTGGCTGTTTATATTATAAATCTTGTGCCTGGTCAAAATACTTATCGGGTATCCGTGACTGATTTAGCCGGGAATCCCGCCTCAACCACAATTAGAACCATAACCTATGACAATACCGCCCCAACTGTAATACTTACCGGTTTACCCACGGCTTCGACTTATGACCGCAGTCTTTCTATCACTGTCGGTGGCACGGATGTCGCTTATTATAGATATAATTTAGATAATAGTGGTTATGGCAGTGAAATTGTCACCTCGACAGCCATTAGTAATTCTAGCTTATCTGTTGGCTCCCATAATATCAAAGTAATCGGCAGAGATTTGGCGGGAAACTGGCAGGCTACTTCGACTAATTATGTTTGGACAATATTAAGTGCTCCTTCCGGTGGAGGAGGCGGTGGCGGCGGTGGCGGCGGTGGTGGCGGTGGTGGTGGTGGAAGTTATTACCCTCCAGCAACTATAGTTAATCCGCCGGTAACTCCCATTACTGTTATCACATCTCCACAGCAGTCACAAACGACGCCAACCATTGATTCTGGAGCAACAGTTGCTTCTACGGGGCAAGTTTTGGGCATTAAGACATATCCCAATGGCAGCTTGCTTAGATCAACTACAACTAAGAAGATTTATATTTTGCAAAAATATCAGAAAAAATTAATTATTTCTCTTAAAGAATTAAAACAGTACAAGAATAAGCCGATTAATAATGTTGATGATACTATTATTGCCAATTATCCGGATTATCGCGTTGATGGCACTTTAATTAGAAATTCAGCTGGGAAGATATATGTGATCAAAAACGGACGCAAGCAACACATTGCTACCCTGAATGAATTAAAAACAAAGTATCGGGGCAAAAAAATCTTGAATTTGAGTGATGGCGAAGTTGCCCTGTATAAAGAAATATAATTTTTAGAGTAGAAATCCTCGATAATTTCGGGGATTTTTTTGATTATTATTTTTTATTTTTAAATGTTATAATATAAGTAATAAATAGTCATTATGCAAAAAATTTGGCACAATCTTCCGGCCAAAGAATTATTTCATTATTTAAAAAGTTCAGAGAGTGGCTTGTCTTCTGGGGAAGTGAGAAAAAGACAAGCCAAGTATGGGCCTAATGAAATTCCTCCTGGCAAGACAGCGACCATTTTAAGATTGATTTTTAATCAAATCAATACTCCTTTGGTTTATATTCTTATTTTTGCGGCTATAGTTTCATTAATTCTTGGACAATTTACTGATACAAGCGTAATTCTATTTATTGTAGCAGTAAATACCGCCATTGGTTTTTGGCAAGAAAGCAAGGCCAATAAGGCCATAATCAAGCTAAGGCGAATGATCGAGCAGAAGGCGTTGGTCAAAAGGGATAAGGGGAAGTTAATGGTTGATTCCAAAGAGCTTGTTCCTGGAGATTTGATTTATCTTCGGGCCGGTGACAAAGTGCCAGCTGATTGCCGGCTTCTTACGGTTAAGGGTTTGCAAGTAACTGAGTCGTCTTTGACCGGAGAATCCATTCCAATTAATAAGAAGATAAATATTTTAGACAAGGGAGTTATTTTGGCTGAAAGGGTAAATACGGTCTACATGGGAACATCCGTTGTCGCTGGTTATGGCGAAGCCATGGTTTGTCAGATTGGCAGGGATACAGAAATAGGAAAGATCGGCCAACTGATTAATGAAACAGAAGATTCTGATACCCCTTTGCAAAAGCAGTTAGCTGTATTCAGCAGAAATTTAGCTGTAGTTATTTCTATAATTTGTGTAATAATTTTTGCGTTTGGCGTTTTTTTGCATAAGGATATAATGGAAATGTTTACGGTTTCTGTGGCCATAGCGGTAGCTGCTATACCGGAGAGTATGCTTATTGCGGTTACGGTGATTCTGGCCTTCGGTGTGGGAATAATTTTGAAACAGAAGGCTTTGATTCGTAAATTGGTAGCGGCGGAAACTTTGGGCTCTACTTCAGTTATTTGCATGGATAAGACGGGTACGCTCACTGAAGGCAATATGAGAGTATCTGCTATTATCGGAGTAGATGAGGAATATGCTTTGCAGAAAGAGTCTGATGAAATCAAGCTGGAGAAAGCCCATGATTTAATGTTGAAAATTTCTGCTTTGTGCAGTAGTGCCATCCTAGAAAGAAACAAAAATGAGCTTGAAGATTTCAAAATTATTGGAGATTCAACGGAAAAAGCGCTTCTTCTGGCGGCCGTTGAGGCTGGGTATTCAAAAGATAAATTAGATTTGGAATATCCTAAGATATCCGAAATCACTTTTGATTCGGAGAAGAAATATATGGCAACCTTGCATAGTCAGACAATAAGCAGTCATGATCATGTTTTTGTCAAAGGCGCTCCGGAAAAGGTTTTTAATTTTTGTTCCATGGCTTTAACCGGAGGCAAAGCGCAAAAGTTATCCCCAGCAAGATTTAAGGAATTAGATAAGAAATTTAAATCTTTAACCACAAAAGGTCTTCGGGTCATTGCTTTGGCGTATAAAACTGGAAAATTCAAATCCATTGAAAATGAATTAAACGATCTTATTTTTCTAGGATTTATTGCGCTTAAAGATCCGCTTCGTCGTGATGCCAAAGAAGCTATCGGCATCTGTCTGCAAGCCGGAATCAGGCCTGTAATTATCACAGGAGATAATCGTCTTACGGCCATGGCTATATTTAAAGATTTAGGCGTAAAGGCGCTAGGAAGAGCTGTGGAGGGGAGTGAATTAGATAATTGGACGGATGAGCAATTAAGCCAGAAAATAGCCGGCATAGATATTTTTGCCCGCGTGGAACCGCATCATAAACTCCGAATTGTCCACGCTTGGCAAGCCAAAGGAGAGGTTGTGGCCATGACTGGCGATGGCATTAATGATGCTCCAGCAATTAAGGCAGCGGATATTGGCATTGCTCTGGGATCCGGATCAGATGTGACCAAGGAAGTGGCTGATATGGTGCTGTTAGACAGTGATTTTATGGTTATTGTTTCTGCAGTAAAACAGGGAAGGGTAATTTTTGATAATATCAGGAAAGTTATTCTTTATCTGCTTTCAAGCTGTTTTTCGGAAATGATTCTTGTGGTAAGTAGCCTCTTTCTGGGTTTGCCTTTGCCACTTTTAGCT
Organism: Candidatus Buchananbacteria bacterium; assembly: GCA_903863425.1. Lineage (GTDB taxonomy): Bacteria > Patescibacteriota > Patescibacteriia > 2-01-FULL-39-33 > 2-01-FULL-39-33 > CAIPBY01. Next base: position 23,126 of record CAIPBY010000002.1, read on the forward strand.
ATTCAAATTTTATGGATTAATCTTATAGCTGATGGCTTACCCAATATTGCCATGGCGGTTGAACCGGCTGAGAAGGGAATTATGTCATTACCGCCCAGGCCGAGAAGCGAACCGATCCTAAATAGCCGGATGAAATTCGTTATTTTTGTGGTGAGCATAGTCACGGATTTTATCTTGGTGGGATTTTTCTTGCTTTTACTTAGAAACAATACTGACATTTATTATGTCAGGACGGTTATGTTCGTTGCGGTCGCCTGTAATTCATTGTTGTTTGTTTTTAGCACTAGATCCATCAGGCATTCCATTTTTTCCCAGAATCCTTTCAGAAACAAATATTTAATATTAGCTTTGATTTCTTCCTTTGCGACTTTATTGGCTGTGGTTTATGTGCCGGAATTGCAGAAATTTTTCCATACAAAATCTTTGGGGTTTGGAGAGTGGAAAATTATTTTGGAGCTTTCTATTTTGAAAGTATTTTTAATTGAAATATTCAAACGCCAACCGAAATTTTTTTCTAAGTCAGTTATAGAGCAGAAAGCAACCATAAAATATACTTAACTACTAAATTTATCTGGCATATTTCCGATTAATAATAATTGTGTTATAATATATACTAATGTCGATTACAAGAGATAAGAATAATACATTTTTTAAATCCAAGATTGTTTTGTTGGTTTGTATTATTGTGCTGATATTTTTTATCATCGGATTGGTCAGAGAAATTATCAACAGGCGTGACATCAATAATCAGATAAATAGCCTAGAAAGCCAAGTTGCAGAACTGCAATCACAAAAAAACCAGGTCTCAGAGTTGGTTGGTTCTTGGCAGGATGGCAGTCATCTTGAGAAAGAGGCTAGATTGCGTTTAGGCCTGCAGAAGCCCGGAGAGAAAGCAATTATTATTTCCAGGGCGGAAGATCAGACCGCTAGTAGCGTCGCTTCGCCACTGGCCACTCTTAGCGGTAATCAGACGAATTTAGCCATGGCAAGCAATAATCCGGAATCTAATCCGGTAAAATGGATTCATTATTTCTTTAAATAAATTTTATGCCTTCAAAAATTGTTCTAACTTCGGAAAAAAAAGCCAGACCCAGGAAAAAATTATCAGATAGTGCCGTGAAAGTTGTAAAGACGAAAAAAACAGCTTCTTCTAAACTGATAAAAACTAGAATTGCCAAAAAGGCTTCTGTCAGACCGAGAAGAAAAGCTATTTTGGATTTGCCATACGATTCTATCCAAAAAGATGATCTATTGCCTATATCCGAGGTTAAGCCAAGGAAGCCGGTAGATGATTTTTTTGCCAAGCCGTCTGTCAAGCCGAAGAAAGGATTGGGTTTTTATTTTAGCAGATTAGCGGCTTTTATAATTTTATTAGCCGTGTTAGCATTTTGCATAGACATTTACGGTATATATCAAATGAGTTGGCACGGTAGCATTAGCCATCAAGTGGCACATATTCTGCCTTTGCCAGCAGCCACGGTCAATAGTAAAATTATTAAATTATCTGATTATTTTGATGATGTTGATGTTTTGCAGATTGCCTTGTCCAATCAGAGAGAGGGATTGTCCGATCAAATAATTTCTCCGGACAATAAGTCGTCGGTTATCGATCGACTTGTTCTTATAAATATTATAAATGAACAATTGAAGAAATATGGCCAGTCTGTTTCAGAACAAGATTTAAATAGTAATTTGGATAGTATAATAACCCAATTCAATGGAAGATCTGAGGCTGAAAGCAACGTTAAAAAATTATATGGTATAAATCTTGATCAATTCAAAGCCAAGGTTTTGAAACCGCTTTTGGCCAAGAATTTATTGCAATCGCAGATTGTCAAAGATGATAACTTAACCGTCAATAGGGATGCTAAGGCCAAGGCTGAGATGGTTCTGGAGTTGGCTTTGAGGCCGGGAGCGAATTTTTCTGATTTGGCCAAGCAATATACTGAGGATGAAGCTGGCATCAATACTGGAGGAGACTTGGGATTTGTATCTAGAGGTGAAGCCACGCCGGAAATAGAACAAATATTATTTTCTTTGCCCGCCAATACGGTTTATGATAAGATAATTACAAACAATGTGGGCTATCACATTATTATGGTGGAAAATAAGCTAACTGATCCTTCGACAAACAAAGAAAGTGTCCAAGCCAAGCAAATATTAATTAAAGTAGATGTGGATAAGTACCTTAGAGATTTAATGGCTGGGTTAAAGGTAGTTAAATATATAAAATAAAAATTAAAATTGGAATTTAAGCCGACCCCGCCAGAGGCGGGCAGGCGTGGGAATCGCTCCGCTACTATAATACGTTTAATTGAGCCGAAGAGAGGACTTGAACCTCCAACCTACGGTTTACGATACCGTTGCTCTACCATTGAGCCACTTCGGCAAACAATTTAGAAGCGGGTAACGAGAATCGAACTCGTGCGTCAACCTTGGGAAGGTCGCATTCTACCACTAAATCATACCCGCGAAAGGTAATATAAATATAACGTTAATTATGATAAAAATCAATATCTGGCAGATGTTTAAGCGGAAAATGGGCACATTTAGTAAATTAAAATTATTCCTTTCATTTGTGGCTCTGGCCAGTATTTTTCTTTTTTGTGGTCAGATAGCTAAGGCGAGTGATTTTTTCTTTCTGAAAGAGGTGAGTTATCCGCTAGAATCTGATTATATTTTGAAGACAGAAGACGGTTTGCTTTCACTTAATGTGTTGGCCAGCTCTACTAATGATAGGTTTTATTTGAAAATGAGTAATTTAGCTAGGCAGGATAGCATTAATCAGTTTTTTACTTATCCAGAAAGCTCTACTCCGGCAACAGATTTGTATTCAATTAGACTCGAGGGTAGTAAAGATATTACTTTTACTAAGCAACCAAGAATAACCTTGACTTACACGGAAAGTAATAAGTTTAATCAATTGTATTATTATGATTGGTATAATTTAAAGTTCGAGAAGCTTGATACTGTAAGAGATACAATTAAACATACTTTGCAATTCGATTTTCCTGCTGGCAAGCAGTCATTGCAGTTTGCGATTTTTAATGAGCCAGAGCTTATTGGCAGAGCATCGTGGTATGTGCACCCGAAGTATGAAAATGATTTGATTGCGGCCAGCGTTGATTTCGCCAAAGACACAAAATTAAGAGTAATTAATTTGGATAATAATAAAGAAGTAATTGTCACAGTCAAAGACTACGGTCCCAAGAAATGTTCTGACTGGACAGCTGAGGAGCAACGCAAGATGGGTCCATGTCAGGAAAGGATTTTGGATTTATCTCAGGTGGCATTTAAAAAAATTGCTTCGACCAGTCAGGGAGTAATTCGCGTCAAAGCGATTCCTATTGAATAATTTCACATTATCATGATACATCTTATAGATATTTTTAAGGAGTTTCCGCCCAATACAGTTGCCTTAAGGGGTATTAATTTACACATTGAGGCAGGGGAGTTTGTTTCTATCGTGGGATTGTCCGGTTCTGGCAAAACTACGGTGGTAAGGTTGCTTATCGCTGAGGCTAAGCCCACCAAAGGTCAGATTGTGGTTGGCGGTTGGGACATTACCAAGATTAAAAATAGTCAAGTTCCGTGTTTGCGCCGGCAGATTGGTGTGGTTTTTCAGGATTTTAAATTATTAAATAAAAAGACTGTTTTTGAAAATGTAGCTTTTGCCTTGCAAGTAGCCGGAACTGTCCGATCCAGGATTAACTCTATTGTGCCTCAAGTGCTTGAGATTGTGGACTTAAAAGACAAGGCCAATCGTTATCCACAGCAGTTATCTGGTGGAGAGAAGCAGAGGGTGGCTATTGCTAGAGCGCTTATTCATCGACCTAAGGTGCTTCTCGCCGATGAGCCGACTGGAAACTTGGATACCATAAATTCTAAAGGCATTATTGATTTACTGCTCAAGATAAACGAGTTTGGCACGACAGTGGTACTCGTCACTCATGATAAGGATATTGTTAATTCGCTTAAGAAGAGAGTAGTGACTTTGGATGCTGGAGCTGTTAGTCAGGATCAAAGAGTGGGTAAGTATGTTATTTAAATAAAACTAAATTCTGAAATGTTTATTCTTTCTCTCGGCAGATCATTAATGTTTGCTCTCCAGTCTTTCTGGCGTAATTTCTGGTTGTCTTTGGCGACTATTGTTATTATTTTTCTGACTTTTTTGTCTATTAATTTTTTAATTGGTATTAATGCGGTTTCTGATTCAGCCTTAGCTGCGGTTAAAGATAGAGTGGATATATCAGTATATTTTAAGCCAGAAGTGCAGGAAGTCAAGATTTCTGAAATTAAATCGCATTTAGGGGCTATGCCTCAAGTCAAGGATATTGTTTATAAATCGCCTGAGCTGAATTTGAAAGAATTCCAGGAGAGGCACAAAAATGATGCCAATATTCAAGAAACGCTTAAGGAGCTAGAGGGAAATCCTTTGGGTGGGACGCTTGTGATAAGAGCTGGACAATTAGCAGATTATCCGGAAGTGCTTAAGGCCGTGGATAATCCGGCTTATGCGGATTTGATTGAGGAGAAGAATTACGAGGATCATCAATTGGTAATAACCAGGATAAATAATATTTCTGATAATGTCCGCAAAGGCGCTATAATAATCAGTATTCTTTTCATTCTTATTGCCATTCTTATTGTATTTAATACTGTAAGAATTGCCATTTTCACTCATCAGAATGAGATTTCCATTATGAAATTAGTCGGTGCTAGCAATTGGTTTATTCGGGCGCCATTTATATTTGAAAGTATTTTCTCGGGAATTATTGGATGTCTTTTGGCCTTGGCCGTGTTTTATCCGCTTTTGTCATTAGTCCAGCCACAATTAGCGAGTTTTTTTAATGGCGCTAACTTTGATTTAGTGGGGTATTTTAATAATCATCTCGTCTGGATAGTGGGATCGCAGTTGGTGGGGATTATTATTTTGAATTTTATTAGTAGTAGTGCGGCTATCGGTAGGTATTTGAAGGTGTAATTTTTGAAACTAAACAACCGTTCCGATATAACATCGAAACGGTTGTTTTATTTGAATTTAGTTTTATTATTTAAATGGGGGACGGACTGCAGAAGTGTGTGACTACTGCAGTCCGATGCGCGATCATGCCGCCACCCTTTGGGGTGGGGGGATGGTCAATGTGGCTTTTTTGGGAAGTGGTCCCAGTTTGCAAACAACACAAATAGGGCCACCTACTTCGCGGTACTTACCAATGCCGGGTGGCAAAGGCCTACCGCACAAAGAGCATTCTTCCATATTGTCACCTTTGTTATTGCCTTGTTTTTACTTTTCGACATATTCCTAGGCAATAACGAGTTATTATAAGTAAAATTAGATTAATTGTCAATGGCAGTTATTAACTTATTTTTTAACTAAAATTAGCAAAAATAAAACACCACAAAAGGTGTTTTATTATTTTGAATAATAGTTTTCCCGCGCAAAGCTGGGAGACTAGGAATCGAACCTAGATTAATGGCTTCAAAGGCCACTGTCCTACCATTAGACGATCTCCCAATAATATTCTTTAATTTTTCTAACTATTCAGTTGTAATACATTTCCCGCACGGGCCTAAGGCCCATCCCTGGGTTGGCGCTGGATGCTCCTTATGGTCGCATCCATCGACTCTCGTCCGGATTACCGAACTCGCTTCCAACCTGTCGGTGATTACACCGACCCATTAGACGATCTCCCAGTTTTGGGCGGGATTCCCAGTTTATTTCTGCTTTTGCTTGCCCTTTTTCTGTTGCCATTTCAATTTTGGCACTTTTGCTCCGGGGTCTCTTTTTGTTTTCTTAGGCATTTTGTTTTGTTTCAATTTAAAATCTCCAATTCGGAGATAGGAACAATATAGCATAATTTAATGAATAAATCAATAAAAATTGACAAAGGCCATATAATATGTTAATAATATATCGGTAATTCAGCGAGATTCTTTACAACCAGCTGTGCTAGTAGAAGGAGAGGATTCGGTCATGGCGAAGGTATTGATAATTGATGATGAGGAAGATGTGCGCGTGATGATAGCCAGAACATGCAATATTGCTGGCGTGGAGGTTGTTCAAGCCGAGAGTGGCCTGAATATTGAAAGAGTCGTGGATTCCGAAGTAATTGTGGCATTTCTGGATTGGGCTGGTGACAGCCAAGGACTGGAGTGTGCCCGGTTCCTCTACGAGTGGTTTCCCAAGATTCGTGTCTATATTTTCTCGGGCAACGATCGCAGGGTCATCGTGAGGAATCTTTATTCGGAGAGTGTCTCCGTAGCCGGAGTTGTCGATAAGACAGCTTCCATGGAGGAAATTGAGTTGCTGGTACGTTCGGCTCTGTACGCCAAAAAGGCCGAAGGGGCTACGGCGTGAAATACACGGCAACAGTCAACCAGTCACAAAGGACGAATGCATCAGCGAGTGCATATACGTCCTTTTTTTATTTTTCAAATATTCTGCTACAATATAGTCATGTCTGAATTAGAGAAGCTCAACTTACAGCAGAAAGAGGCCGTTACCCACGATAATGGCCCTCTTTTGATTGTGGCTGGTGCCGGAACTGGCAAAACCACGGTCATAACGCAAAGAATCGCCCAATTGATTAATACCGGCAAATGTAAGCCCGAGGAAATCTTGGCTCTCACTTTTACAGATAAGTCAGCCGGCGAGATGGAAGAGCGCGTAGATATGTTTTTACCCTATGGCTATGTGGATTTGTGGATTTCCACTTTCCATGCTTTTGCCGAGCGTATCTTAAAAGAGCACGGGTTGGAAATCGGCTTGCCCAATGACTTCAAATTACTCAATACTACCGAGCAGTGGTTACTGATCAGGAAAAATATAGAAAAATTCAAGTTGGATTATTATCGACCACTAGGTAATCCCACCAAGTTTATTCACGGATTGCTCAAGCATTTCTCCCGCGCCAAGGATGAAAATATTTCTTCCGAGGAATATCTCAAATATGTTGAGGATTTAAAGTTGAATAATGATAGTGCTGAATTTATCAGTGATATTTTGAGTGAGGAAGAAAGGAAGAAATTAACCAAACAAGAGCTGAAAGAATTGGCTGGAGAGGAAATCAAGAAGCAGACCGAGGTGGCTGAAGCTTACCACGTCTATCAGAAATTACTGCTGGACAACAATGCCTTGGATTTCGGTGATTTGATAAATTATTGTCTCAAATTATTTAATGCGCGTAAGGGGATTTTGCTCAAATACCGCCAGCAATTTAAATACATTTTGGTGGATGAATTTCAGGATACCAATCTGGCTCAGTATGAATTAATCAAATTGCTGGCCAATCCGACCAACAATATTACCGTGGTTGGCGACGATGATCAATCTATCTATAAATTCCGTGGCGCATCAGTTTCCAATATCTTGCAGTTCAAAGATGATTTCCCGGATTCCAAAGAAATTTTCCTCAACAATAATTATCGCAGTGCGCAAGGCATCCTGGACTTGTCTTATAATTTTATTTGTCAGAATAATCCCAATCGCTTGGAGGTGAAGCTCGCCGGAAATGGTAAAAATTTATCCAAGAAATTAATTGCTTCAACGGAAGACAAAGCTGAGATAAAGCACTTCCATGGTAATACTTTGCAGGATGAAGTTAATTTGACGGTTAATAAAATTATTGAGTTGTATAATGCTGACACCAATCCCAAGTGGTCTGATTTTGCTATTCTAGTTCGCGCTAATTCCGGCGCCGATGATTTTGTTTATGCGCTCGAGAAAGCCAAAGTGCCATATAACTTCTGCGCTTCCAAGGGTTTGTATGCTAAGCGAGTAGTCCTTGATTTGTTGGCCTATCTCAAGCTGTTGGATAATTATCACGAAAGCCCGTCCATGTATCGACTGCTGACAATTCCTATGTGGGAAATAGGTCATCATGATATTGTTAATTTGAATTACTGGGCTAATCGTAAGGGCTGGTCGCTGTATGAGATTATGAAGCAAATTATATTATTTAAAAATATCTCTGAGCCAGCGATCAAAAAAATAGAGATAATTCTGGCACAGATTGCCAAGGGATCAACTATGGTGCGCGAGGGCAAGAAGACAACCGAGATTATTCAGGAATTTCTTAACTCCAGCGGATATCTCAAGATGATTGTGGCTACAGATTCTCTGGATAATCGCGAGCAAACAAATTATTTAAATCAGTTCTACAAAAAGGCCAAGCAGTTTGAGCAAGAGAATCCCGACCACTCGCTTAAGGCGTTTATGGAAATGGTTGATTTTGAATTAGAAGCTGGAGAAGAGGGAAGCATTTCCCAGAATTTGGAAGATTCCAGTCCAGACACTTTGAAAATCATGACGGTTCATGGCTCCAAAGGTTTGGAATTCAAATATGTTTTCATTGTTAATATGGTTGATAAGCGTTTCCCGGCCGTGGGCAGATCAGAAGCGATTGAGTTGCCAGCAAAATTAGTCAAAGAAATAATTCCCGAGGGCGACGTACATTTACAGGAGGAGAGAAGACTTTTCTATGTGGCTATGACGCGCGCCAAGCTGGGGTTGTATTTTACTTCAGCTAGTGATTATGGCGGAGCCAGAGACAAGAAATTATCCAGATTCCTCGTGGAGATGGAAGAGTTGGGTTTTATTTTGGCCCAAGAAGCCAAGCGTGACAAGAAAGAATATGAGGAAATCAAGGAAGTGGAGAAGTCTGATCGGCCAATGGGATTTATGCCCCAGAAATTTTCCTTTACTCAGATCAAAGCGTTTGAGAATTGCCCGTATCAGTACAGATTCGCTCATATTTTGAAAATTCCCACTTCGGGCAAGTCAGTGTTCTCTTTTGGCAAAACCATGCACTCGACTTTGCAGAAGTTTTTCATTTTGGTAAATTCGCTCAAGAGTTCCAATCAGGCTGATTTATTTAATCAACAGCCCAAGGAATTCGTTCCTCCCAAATTAGAGGAATTATATAAGATCTACGAAGAGACATTTATTGACGATTGGTATCCTGACAAGAAAACCAAAGAGGATTATTTCGCCAAAGGTAAGACTGCCCTGAAGATGTTTTATGATTCATATTTGCAGAGATTGCCGGAAGCCATAAATTTGGAATATGGTTTTAATTTAAAGATTGGCGATTATAGTTTACGCGGACAAATTGATCGCATTGATAAGTTAGGCGATGGCATCAAGATTGTGGATTACAAGACTGGCAAGGCCAAAGAGAAACTATCGAGTGAAGATAAGGAGCAGTTGTTGATTTATCAGATTGCTGCTGAGCAGGTTTTAAGAGTAAAGGTGAATGAGCTGAGTTTTTATTATCTCGAAGAGGGGAGAGAAGAAACTTTCCTGGGCAATGAGAAAGAATTAGTCAAGGTCAAAGAGCGAGTCATCAATACTATCTCGGAAATTAGAAAAGGATATTTCACGGCTACTCCAAGCGAGCTGTGTAAGTATTGTGATTTTAATTCAATTTGTGAATTTAGAAAATGAGTTTCTTCCCCTCCTTTCAAAGGAGGGGCAAGGGGAGGTTATGAAAGTCACGAATTACACGTTTATATTTAGCAAATAAAAGTCACGATTATATACTTGTTCCAAAACCCCTCCCTGCCTCCCCTTGGAAAGGGGAGGAAAAATACAAAAAATATGTCTTTCACCAACATCAAAACTATCCTTCCCGAATCTCTCAAGCGTCATGGCATCAAGAATCAGGTGGATGAGAAGCGCATCATTGCCAAGTTTGAGGAAGTCAAAGATGTGATGTTTGAGAAGCGCGACGCCGAGCAGATAAAGGCGGTTTATGTGAAGTGGGGGACTTTGTCTGTGGCCTGCCTCTCAGAAACGGTGGTGGAACTGCTTAGAGCCAAGGAGCATGAGCTTATTGACATAATTAATAAGGAATTGGGTACTGGATTAGTGAAGGGCTTGTATTATTTGACATAAATAATAATAATAATCATCATTGTAATTATTAGAAATAGGGAATTAATCCCTATTTTTTTGTTGTAAAATTAGATAATAATTTAATTAATTGGCCCAAACCTCTTGACAAATATTTCGATATATGCTATACTGCTATGTTGAGTATAAATTGA
>CAIPBY010000003.1 GCA_903863425.1 Candidatus Buchananbacteria bacterium
GCCTCTCGCGAGAGGCGGGGTTGATTTGAATTGTACTAATTTAAGTTCTGGGAGTTGAAATATTGCCATCAAGAATTTCTTTGGAAATAGCTCCTTCTTTGTATAGCTTGAGTAATGCGTTATCCATGCTTATCATGCCTTCTTTGGCGCTAGTCTGTATGGCCGTTCTTATTTGAGAGACTTTGTTTTCTCTAATGAGATTGGAAACGGCTGAGTTATTGATGAGCACTTCCCTGGCTGCTACTCGACCGCCACCTTCTTTGGGCAGGAGTTTCTGAGCAATTATGCCTTTGAGCGTCATAGATATCTGCATTCGTACTTGATTCTGCTGATAAGGGGGGAAAATATCGATAATTCTATCTATGGTCTGCGAAGCGTTGTAAGTATGCAAGGTGGCAAAGACTAAGTGCCCGGTTTCGGCTAGAGTAATGGTGGTGGCGATAGTATCTAAATCCCTCATTTCACCCACCATAATTACGTTTGGATCTTGCCTTAGAACATGTATTAATCCTCCCTGGAAGGTGGACATGTCCGTGCCCAGTTGCCTTTGTCTGATAATGCTTTTATTGGGAGTGAAGATGAATTCAATAGGATCTTCAAGAGTAATAATATTTAAGCTCCTGCTTCGATTGATATAATCTATCATGGCGGCTAGTGAAGTGGATTTACCACAGCCAGTTGGTCCTGTTAAAAGTATTAATCCGGCCTCCATATTGCAAAGATCAAAGGCGACTTGAGGCATGCCGATATCCTCCATAGTAGGAATTTTCGGAGGAATAGTTCTGGCAGAGAGTCCCATGTTGCCTTTTTCGAAGTGTAAGTTGATTCTGAATCTTGATCCATCCGAAGATTCATAGGCAAGGTCGAGCTCTTTCTCGATGGCGAATTTCTTCTGTTTGTTTTCATCTATAATTCCCTTGATCATAAGCTCAATATCTTTGGCGGACAAAGCTTTTTTCTCTAGTGGTTTAAGGGCGCCATCGACACGCACATAAGGAGGAAGTCCGGCTATCAGATGCAAATCTGAAGCGCCGGCCTCTACCGCCTTAAGGAAGAGGTTTTCGAGATTCATATTATTTATGAGACTTAATTATTTCCAAGTTTTTTTAATGAGGGCATTTTTGGCCGCATCAGTCTGCGCTTCTTGCTTGCTGGATCCGGTTCCGGTGGCCACTAAGTCATCATTGAGGTACACGCCGACTTTGAATATTTTATCATGATCGGGTCCGGTTGAGCTGATGACTTTGTATGATGGAGTGACACTTAATTTTTCTTGTGCTTTTTCTTGGAAAAAGCTTTTGGCATCAATATATAATTTCTTATCAATAATTTCTTTGAGTTTGGATAATATGTTTCTTTGGATGAATTTGGTTGCAGATTCCATTCCTTGGTCGAGATAAATAGCGCCAATAATAGCTTCCATGGCATTGGCTAAGATAAATTGTCTGGCTTTGGAATTTTTGTCTTGGGATTCGCCCTTGCTCAAGAACATAAAAGGCTCTATGCCCAAGGTTTGGCCGATTTCCGCCATAGCTACTCCATTTACTAAGCTAGCGCGCCAGTTAGTGAGCTCGCCTTCAGGATTGGGGTAGTGCTTGTAGAGGTATTCGGTGACGGCTAATTCCAAAACCGCATCACCCAAGAATTCTAATCTTTCATTGTGATCCAAATGGAAATCAGGATGTTCGTTTAAATAAGATCTATGAACGACAGCTTGGGTCAACAAATCAAGGTTGTCAAATTTAACACCTAAGATTTTTTCTAATTTAGTTATCTCCTTCATTTTCTTCTGTTTTTTCTTCGGCTTCCACCTTGGCTTCAGCCATTTTTTTGTCTATTTCTTTCTCCCCCATTTCCTTGTAAACTGCGCCTAAGACGCCGTTGACAAATTTACCGGAAGATTCCCCGCCGAAAGTTTTGGCTAGCTCAATGGCTTCATTGATGGCCACTTTGGCAGGTATATTGTCGTCATATCTGAGCTCGAAAGTACCGATCCGCAGTACATTTCGATCAACTATAGTAATTTGATCTAGAGGCCATTCAGGCGCGAATTTGGTGATGAAAGCATCGATTTCTTGGATGTGGGAAGTAACGCCAATAACTAGATGCTCAATAAATCCGCCGTCATCAAATTCTGGGGCGAATTCTTGCTTGTTTTGTTTGTAAACTTCGTCGATGTTTTCTTTCTGCCCGTTAAAATCCCATTGATAAAGACTTTGTACGGCGATAGTTCTTGCTAGGTGCCTGTTGGACATAACCGATCATTAAAGGTAGTTACTTGGATTTCTTCTCGGCCTTTTTGGCCTCTTTGGCTTTGGTAGTCTCTTTTCTTTCTTGAGCTCTTTGCTTGACCGTCTTATCTTTGGCTTTGATGACAAGTACTTGTCTGCCTTTGTAGGTGCCACAGAAACCGCAAGCTGTGTGCGGTAAGGCTGGTTTACTGCATTTAGGGCATTTCACGAGGCTGGTTTTTTTCAAAGCGAAATGGGACGATCTGTCCCTTTTGGAAGTCTTTGTTCTTCTTTTGCTGGGTAGTCCCATAGAATTAACTTAAATTTATTATTTAACAATTGAATAAATTTTAACAGAAATTAGTATAAAAAGCAAGAACCAATTTCTCCCTCCCCTTATTTCTTTACTTCTAATTTTTTCAGGAAATCGGCCATGGACTTGGGTATTTTGCTCTCAAATTCCCACTTTTTGCCATCTTCGCCGATAAATGAAAGGTTACTAGCATGCAAGAATATCCTGTCGGCCTTATCACTTAATGTTTTGAAATTTCTGTTTTTGGCCAAATACAAGGGGTCGCCGACAATCGGATTGCCATAAGCCAAGAGATGTACTCTAATTTGATGGGTTCGGCCGGTGAGAATTTGGACTTCCAAGAGAGTGTAGTTTTTGAATTTTTGGATGACATTAAATGCGGTATGGGCGTGTTTATCCTCACTGCTTACGGTCTTTGATTTGGCGGCAAATAATCCTTTTTTGTTGATGGATCTGCCAATGGGGAAAGTTATTTCGTCTTCATCCCGCCTAACTTCACCATAGACAAGAGTAGTGTATTTCTTGGTAATATTCCTTAGTTTGAATAATTGTTTGAAATAATCAAAGGATTTCTGAGTTTTAGGAATCAGCATCAATCCTGAAACGTCTTTGTCTAATCGATGCACAATAGCCGGTCTTTGCGGGTCTTCGCCGATATTGCGAAGCTCGGGGTATTTCTCCAGCAACCAATCCACCAGAGTGTTGGTTTCATTTTTGGTAGTCGGGTGCACTAGCAGGCCGGATGGTTTCTCGATGATTAAGAAATCATCATTATCCTCTATTATTTTTATTTTTTTGAATATTTTTGTGTCTGTGGTACTAGGCAGTTTAGGATTAGTGGTTGGAGTCTTGCTCCCTCCCTTTACGAAAGGGAGGGTTGGGGAGGGTTTAATCATTTTAATCACATCATCAGTTTTTAAAAATTGATGAACGCTCGCCTTCTTATTATTAACCAAAATCAGGCCATCTAGGATTATTTTTTTAATCTGATTGCGAGACGTTTCCGGCATTTGATCAGTCAAAAATTTATCCAGGCGTTGGCCTTGACTTTCTTGTGGTATAATTGTAGTATTTAGTGTCATAGTAGTTCTGTTAGAAGTTTAACCGCTTTTGTTATATTGAAAGGAGGGGCTGTAGTATGGTCCGTGAATATTATAGAAGACAAGGGGACTGGGTTTTTTATCCCGGTTACCGACACAAGCACGGTATCAGGGGAGGTGGAGCATCTAGTCTTGGCAGGAGGAATGAAAGACATTCCGTTCCCAGTGGTTTTGTGGATTGTTTTTTCTTGAATTTAGCCACCGGGGAACACCATATGAGAGCGATACAGTTTCGCAGTTGTGATTATCGCTCAGTTCCCATTAAGGATGTCCAGAAGGCTGTTGACATCTTAGTCCGTCAATTAATGGAGCAGATTGTAGCGGAACATTCGCTTTTCACTACAACTACGGTCAAGGATGAGGTTGAAGGATTGATCGGGCAATTTAGGGACAGTCAAAAGAAAATTGATCATTTGCTTTATGGCATTGATTACTTCAAAAGCTACGCCTACCCAGATTAGTCGGAAGCTTCACTCACCACTATTCGTGCCACGACACCGGTTCGTGGCCTTTTATTTTTCCCCATGCAACATCCTTTTTCTTTCCTCGTCATAGAACTTCACATCTGGATGCATCTTTCTCAACTCAACATCAGGCAAATTATTTAATTCTAAAGATCGATTATTTAAATATTCTTTATCATTTTTTTTTGGATCATCGAGCACTTCACCAAGTAAGGCATTGAGGATTAATCCAACTTTTGGTCCCGGTTTAATCCCTAATAATTCCATTAATTCTGTGCCGTTCATCCTGAGCATCTTGGGCGTAATCGGTTCGAGCTGGACTTCTTTGAATCTTCTCTCCAACTGGATTAATTTCCAGGGTTTGGCTTTGGGGCGACCCATTCCCAGCCTGTCGCAAATGCGCACTTCAATAAAATCATCAATATTCTCCGGACCAAGGCGATTGAGTAACCTTCTTACTCCAGCATCGCTGACTGTATCAATGGCATAGTAGAACATGTGGTATCTGACCAGATGCACTGCATAATTAGTAATATCAATGGGGAAATTCAGGCGTTTGAGAATTGATTTGGTAATTTTCGCACCGGCTTGGTCATGATTATAGAAGGTGGAATCTACTCCCTCGCCTTCTTTGGTGGTTGGTTTGCCAATATCATGGAATAAGGCAGCAAGGCGAACTTCTAATTTGTAGTTTTTCTGTGCCCCTACGCCCAAAGCCCTGACGCTGTGCTCGAAAATGTCATAAATATGGGCTTTGTTTTGAGCCATGCCCACGCCTTTCTCCAATTCTGGAATTAAAATTTTAAGCAGTCCTATTTCCTGCATCATGCGGATGCCTTCTTCGGCTTTATCTGACATAATTATCTTGATAAATTCCTCATAGATTCTTTCTTTGGATATCTTACTAATTTCGTCGGATTTCTGCTTGATGACTTTAAGGGTATTTTTTTCTATTTCGAAATTCAATTGGCAAGAAAATCTGATTGCTCTCATCATACGAGTGTAGTCTTCTTGGAATCTCAGTAGAGGGTCGCCGATAGCTCTGATAATTTTGTGTTCTAAGTCTGCGAGGCCATCAAATTTATCAATAATTTTTTGATTTTTCAAATCATAAGCCAAAGCATTGATGGTAAAATCTCTTCTGCCAAGGTCTTCCTCGATGGGTAGGTCTTTATCGCTCTGGATTTTAAAATCTTTGTACCCACCGGACATGCCAGCATGCTCAGTGCGGGGTAGAGCGATGTCGATGGGTTCGATTGTTCTATTGTTCGATTGTTCTATTGTTGTGGGGACAAATTTGAATACCCCGAAGCTTTTTCCTACTAAGTTTATTTTTCCTAATTTAGAAATAAAAGTTTCTAAATCCTTGGCCTCAACCTTGCCGATAACAAAATCAAAGTCTTTGGTTGGTTTTCCTAGGATAATATCCCTGACTGCTCCGCCGACTAGATAAATATTGGCTTCAGGAAATTGCTTGATGATATTTGAAACAAATTCAAAATAGGGAAGATTTTCTGCTTCTTTCTGCCAGACCTTTAATTTTTTTTCGGCCTCATTAATCATAAATATATTTTATCATAAAACAGGCTTTAGCGCCCGTTTATGAGATATTGATTGATTCTAGATTTTATAAGATTTTCCGTGTTTTGTCAATGGGTAAATTTAGAGAAAAACAAAAGACCTCCTTGCGGAGATCTTTCTTATGGACGATAGAGGAGTCGGACCTCTGACCTTCTCAACGTCAATGAGACGCTCTAACCAACTGAGCTAATCGTCCATGTCTTAGTAGGCCTGGGTGGAGTTGAACCACCGACCCCTGCTTTATAAGAGCAGTGCTCTAACCGCTGAGCTACAGGCCCGTATGTAAATGAGTTATGCTGTGGACCCTAGCGGGATCGAACCGCTTGCCTCTTCCATGCCATGGAAGCGCTCTACCAAGTGAGCTAAGGGCCCTTAATTGCTTTTTTAATATAACTCAAAAAACGGATAATTTCAAGCCCGTTCTATTTAATCCTATTCTTTATCTCTTCAATAATTATCCTTTCTGCCTGGGATAAGGACATTCCGGACAGGGAAAATCTGGCAATTTCTTTGTTGCCAATGGAGTTGAATTTCTGCGTTACAAATGAAGCATCAAAGTTCTTAGCAGAATATACAATGGCGCAGATTTCATGATTGTTGAATTTTTCTGCTTCATATATTAACACAATTACTTCTGTCTTGGGCATGGAGACGATAAGTTCCTCGATCACGTCTTCTAGTTCGTCAGAAGTGGTTGATGTTTCTAAGAAGTCTTGATGAGACAAAACTGACCAGATCAGTTTGTCATCTAAGTCATTATTGAGCCTAGAGAGTACCCGGCCCCACAATTTAAGAGTAGAAATAAACCTATTCTGATACAAGCATTGGATGATTTGTTCTCTTCTGGCTCCTTTGGCAATAAGATCGCTAGCCAAATTCATGGTGTGAGGCGTGACGCCCTTAGTTTTGAAATTCTTGGTGGCCATGATTATGCCCGAGAGGATATAGGTCGCCACATCCTTGTCAATTAATCCTGGCTCGACCTCATTAACCATCTCATAAATAATTTCAGAAGTGGATGACGAAGCCAAATTAACTATATTGATATTGCCGAAGTATTCATTCTTGGGACTGTGATCGATGTTTATCTTGGGTTTGGCATAAAAAAAATCGCTTTGAGTAGAATAGATTGCTCCCAGAGAGTGAAGGTCGGGAGTGCCTATAATAAAAGCCAGGTCATATTTATAATCAGAAATAGAAGTGCTTATATCTTCGTGATTGAATTGGCCTTGTTCTGGCGTAATGTAAATATTGAGCTTGCCATCTTGATGATCATAATCAAATTCTCCCAATTTGGCTCTGGTCGTGTTAAGGCTTATTACGAATTTTTGTAAATTAGCGAGATGGTCTTTGATTTCATATGTGGGCAAAAATCCTAAATTAGCCGGAGTTTTGAAGCTGTCACAGGCGATGTCAACTTTTTTGCCGAGCTTTTTCAGTACTATGGCCAAGACTAAAGAAGCGGCTAGAGCATCTCCGCTCCAGTCCCGCTTGATGGCAATAAGAAATGAATTGTTTTTTCTGACAAGTTCGAAAATTTGCTGATTGGCCGTAAATGCCATAAAAACAGGATTTAGAATAAATTTAGAATTAATATACCATCATATATAATTATAGGCAACATGTCAATAATCGTAAAAATACACAAAATATGGGTTTAATCGGAGTTGTCGGGGGAGCTTGAAAAAACCCAATAAATTTAGTAAAATATAGTTAATTATTGAGGGATAGCTTTTTAAGGATTAATACGAATAATATTATGCCAAAGATAGAATTACCCAAGGCCTATGATGCCAAAGGGGTAGAAGACGCGATTTATCAGAAATGGGAGGAATCCGGGTTTTTTAATCCAGACAACCTGGTTGATGCCAAAGAGCCATTTGTAATTTCCATGCCTCCGCCGAACGTGACGGGAATTCTTCATTTGGGTCATGCTTTTGAGAATTCTCTCATGGATGCGGAAATTCGCTATCAGAGGATGAAAGGCAAGAAGGCTATGATTGTGCCGGGAACTGATCATGCGGCCGTGGCCACTCAAGCTAGGGTGGAGGATAATTTACGTAAAGAAGGCATTGCTAATCCCAGACAAGATTTAGGGCGGGAAGAATTGCTCAAAAGAATCAGAGAATACGCGGATAATTCTAAGAGTGTAATATTAAGCCAGATTAAGAAAATGGGCACGAGTTGTGATTGGTCAAGATTGGCTTATACTTTTGATGACAAAAGATCTGAGGCGGTCAATGAATTATTCAAGATGATGTATGAGGACGAGCTTATTTATCGAGGCTATCGCGTGATTAATTGGTCGGTTAAGGGCCAATCAACTTGCTCGGATGATGAATTGGTTTATATTGATCAGCCGGTAAAAATTTATACTTTCAAATATAGTAAAGATTTCCCAATTCCTATTGCTACCACTCGGCCGGAAACTAAGCTCGGCGATACTGCCGTGGCCGTTAATCCTAGTGATAATAGATATAAGCAATACATCGGCCAGAAATTCGTGGTGGATGTGGGAGCCAAGGCGCCACTTACAATTACTATTATTGCCGACGATGGCGTAGATATAAATTATGGCACAGGTGCAGTCGGCGTTACCCCGGCGCATAGCCCAGTTGATTTTGAAATGTATCAGAAGAACAAGGAAATCGGAATTATTCCGGTAATCGGCAAGGATGGCAAGATGACTGAAAATGCCGGAGCCAATTATCAAGGCTTAGATGTCTTGGTGGCTAGAGAGAAGTTCGTAGCTTGGCTTCGCGAAAATAATTTATTAATCAAAGAAGAAGATTCTACTCACAATGTTGGCACCTCTGACAGATTTGGCGATGTGGTTGAAGCTTTGCCTATGGATCAGTGGTTTATAGATGTTAATAAAAAAATTAAGAATAAGGGGAGAAGTTTGAAAGAATTAATGAAAGAGGCCGTAACCATGGGGCATAATGGTGATGCTAACAAGGTTATAACTATAACACCGGAGAGATTTCATACAATATATCTGCATTGGATAGATAATCTACGTGACTGGTGTATTTCTAGGCAGATTTGGTGGGGACACAGAATCCCGATTTGGTATTGTGATGATTGCAAGGAAGTTTTCTATAGCGATACTAATTCCGGCCATTGCAATAAATGCCAGTCCAAAAATATCCGCCAAGATGAAGATACTTTGGATACTTGGTTTTCTTCCGGCGCTTGGACTTTTTCTACTTTGGGCTGGCCAGAGGAGACTCCTGATTTGTTGACTTATCATCCTACGAATTGGATGCAAATGGGCTATGAAATTTTGTTTTTCTGGATGGCTAGGATGATTCTGATGACTACTTATGCGCTCGATGATATTCCATTTAAAGATGTCTATATTCACGGCATGCTTCGCGATAAAAATGGCAAGAAGTTTTCTAAGTCATTGGGCAACGGTCTTGATCCGTTAGAGATAATTGAGAAATACGGCACTGATGCTTTGCGCTTAAGTTTGCTTCGAGGCACGACTCCTGGCAATGATATGAGGTTCTACGAAGAAAAGGTTGAGGGTGCTAGAAATTTCGTCAATAAATTATGGAATATATCTAGGTTTATTATTCAATCATCAGATAATCCTAGGATTGTATCAGTTGCTCCAGAGGCAAAGACTTTGGCTGATAAATGGATTTTGAATAAATTTAATTCGGTTATCAATCTTTCAACTCAAGAGATGGATAAATATAATTTTTCTGGTGCGATTGAGTACTTGTATGATTTTACTTGGAGCGATTTTGCTGATTGGTATTTAGAGATTGCCAAGGTTGAGGGAAATAAGGAAGAAATTCTATTCTATATCTTGCAGAATATCTTAAAATTGTGGCATCCATTTATTCCGTTTGTGACGGAAAGTATTTGGCAGACTTTGGGGGCGGGTAAGTTGCTTATGGTTGAAAAATGGCCGGTTGGTGTACAGTCGCAGGATCAGTCTTCAGTGAATGATTTGGAAGTCGTTAAGGAAATTATAGGAAGTATCAGGAATTTGCGAAGCGAGAACAAGATAGAGCCTGCCAAAAAGGTTTCTGTGGTGGCAATTGCTGGCAATAAGATGAAATTACTGACTGAGCAGGCTGAAATAATCAAGAAATTAGCTCGTCTTGAGAAGTTTACTGTCCTTGCCGACAGTGAGAAGCCGGCCAATAGCGTGGGAACAGTTGCTGGTGGGGTACAGTTGTATTTGGAGCTGGCCGGACTCATTGATGTCGAAGCCGAGAAGAAGCGCATAGAGAAAGAAATAGTCGAAGCGGAGAAATATATCAAGGGTTTGGAGGCGAAATTGGGCAATAAGGAATTTTTGGATAATGCCCCGGAAGAAATTATAATAAAAGAAAAAGAGAAGTTGGAGATATATATAGAGAGGGTGAAAAAATTAAAAGATCAACGGAGTAGTTTGATATAGTGAGTTAACGAGGAGGATGTGCGATGCGTACATTTGTTCGGTTAGTAAGGCATCTTTTCAAGTTGGATAAGGTGCATGAGTTGCGAGTATGTCAGGTATTGCTTTTTCTGATGGAGATGCCAGCCTTGATCGGAGCCGGTTTCTATGTTTCTTCTTACTTGGATGGCAGATCGTTGCTTGCCTTGGGGTTGTTTATTCTGCTGACCCTAGGGTATGTTAATAGCTGGATTTCCAAGAGAGTATATCAAGAGAAAAAAAAGAAACCGAAAGAAGATGGTTTAACCGAAAGAAAGAAGAAGGAAGGGGTGCTGTAGTGTGTCTGGGGAAGAAGAGAGCGTGTCCTTCCCCTAAAATTTTCAAAAATAATTAAATATATGTCAAAAATCATCGCGGATGAAAAATTAGTTGAGGAGGTTTTAAGTCGTGGAGTAGAAAATATCTATCCGGACAAGGAATCGCTTAAGAAATTATTAATGTCTGGAAAGCAGATAAAAATTTATTGTGGCTTTGATCCGACGGCTCCAACATTACATATGGGTAATGGGATTCAAATTAGAAAATTGGCTAAATTTTTGGAATTGGGCCATGAAGTGATATTTTTGTTTGGAGATTTTACGGCTCAGATTGGAGATCCTACCGATAAGTTAGCGCTAAGGAAGCCTTTAACCCATGGACAGGTGTTGGAAAATGCTAAAGGATACAAACAGCAAATAAGCCGGATTATAGATATCAAGAAAACTAATTTTCGTTTTTTGCATAATGAGAAGTGGAGCAATAAGCTTAAGCCGGTTGATTTGTTGGAGTTGGCTTCTCATTTCACTGTTTCGCGATTACTGGAGAGGGATATGTTTCAGGAAAGGATAAAATCAGGACGGGAAATCCATGTTCATGAATTTTTGTATCCCGTTTTTCAGGCTTATGATGCTGTTACTATGGGCGTGGATGTCCAAATAGGCGGTAATGATCAGATGTTTAATATGCTAGCGGGGCGCGATTTAATGAAGAAAAAAAAGAATAAGGAAATGTTTGTTTTGACTACTAAATTACTAGTTGATCCGACCGGCAAGAAAATGGGTAAGTCAGAAGGCAACATGATTACTCTTATTGATTCTCCGGAAGATATTTATGGCAAGGTGATGAGCTGGACCGATGAGATGATTACTACGGCCTTTGAAATTTTGACAGATGTTCCTATGGTTGAAATTGAAGCGATTGGTGAGCAAATTAAGAATGGCGCTAATCCTCGAGATGCCAAAATGAAGCTTGCTTATGAGGTGGTCAAGGTGTATTTGGGAGAAGACGGTGCTAAGAGAGCAGAGCAGAGTTTTAAACGAGTTTTCCAAGATAAAGAAAAGCCTTTAGAAATTTTGGAAGTGAAAATTTCAGCAGATAAGTTGCAAGATGGCAAAATTGGCGTATTGGATTTATTCGTGACTGCTGGCTTGGCGCAGAGCAATGGTGAAATGAGAAGATTAATTAAGGAAGGTGCGATCAGAATTGAGGATAAGGTAATTTCTCAAGATGATTTGCATATTTCTATCCCTGATGAGGGCTTGTTGCTTCAAAAGGGGAAGAGAATGTTTGCGAGAGTGATGGTAAAATAATATTTTAATAAAAAAGTCCTCCGATGTGATGTCGGAGGATCTTTTTATTTTTTTAATAATAATTTTTCACCACTTTTCTTTTATTAAAAAAGAAAAGTGGTTAAATGATTATTTGAGATAAAGATTAATTATTTCACTTTCAACTTCTCTTTCAAATCATTAAGCCTCAAATAAAATCCTTTACTATGAATCGACCGTAATTTGAGTTTGCAGGTGTCGTAATGATGTATCCACTCATGAAGCAGGGTATCTAGAAAGGATTTTGGCGCTAGAATTTGTCCTCTGACAGCCGTGCGATTAGAAATTGAGATGGTGGCCGTTGCGGGTCGATATGATCCATAGCGTTTCATAACCACTCTGTTATTTTTCTTGCGATGGTATTGGTTCTCGTCGTTTATTTGAAGCTTGATGATATCGATTTGTGATCCGTCGCAAAGTTCATCGAGAAGCATCTCTCCAATTTCTTGCCTTGCTTCGGCAAGCTCTGATTTTAAAATTCGATCAGCCAATAAAATCGCCTCCGAAGAAATGGGAATTTTCACGGAGGTGATTTTGTTGCTTTTGTCGTAATTGGATTGTTTGGTGGCAAAGAAAAACATGAGTTGTATTTATTCTGAAATTTCGTCCCTTTTTTCCCTGATAAAAGATGTGGCTTTCTCTAAGAATTCAACCAGCATCTTGAATGGGGTTTCAATGACAAAATCTAAGATATAAATAAAGATATTTATTTTTGAGAAATTGGCCGATAAGATTCTCCCGACCCTAATTATAGGTATAGTTAGAAAATCAATTAGGAAATTCTTCAGATTATCTTTGCGTGGAATAACCAGAAATTGATTGGCTAGATTGCGCAGGCGGAAACCAAGGAAACTGACTAAAGTTAAGAAGAAAATAAATAATAGACTGCTCAGTAGGTTGAATTTCAAAAGCATCAGGCCATAAACAACTATGCCGAAGGAAATCAAAAACATAATTAGATAAATGGCATTAAAGAGGATATAGCTAAAAGATCCTTTGTTCATTATTTTTTTCTGCTTGAAGATCAATTTTCTTTCTTCGCCATAAACGATTTTTCTAATTTGTTCGATGATTATCTGAGTATTCTGGGTGCCAGGAACCTTAATAGTCATAGCCACGATAAACATAAGCGTGGGATGGAAAAGTACGTTTATAGCTAGCGCCTTGATGTTGAGGGATTTGATGATGAAAAGATCATAAGGCACCTCTAAAATGAAGGCTAGGACGGTTTTGGTCAGTAAAATATAGATAATAACCCTGACAATACTCCCTATTAATTTGCTTCTAATACGTTTATAATTGCTTTGGCAAGATTCTTCTATTATTTTGGTTAATTTTGATTCATCCTGGAATAAGTCAATGGAATCCTTGTTTTTCTCGATTATTTCCTTGAGTATGATGAAAAATACGGATTGCCTTTTGATATTTTGATACAGCTGGAAAGCAATGGGGTGGGAAAGATGCGCGTCCATTTTTTCTTTGGTGGAAAGCAGATTGTGGCAAAAATTCATGATTCCATCAGAACTTAAGTCGTTCCAGTCCGGTACGTATAATTTGAGCAGACGATAGTAAAGAACGGTCTTATCTGATCTGCCTAAGGTTTTTAGTACGGCTAGATAAATTTGAAGATTTTTTTCTTTTTCATCCACTTTAGTCTTGGTAAAAGACAAACTGCCGATTATCTGGGAGTACATGAAGTTTATCATGACCAAATCTCTATCTATGGGGAATAATTTTTCGTCTATCTCGCACGAGGCAATCTCGATTATCCATTCAGACAGTTTGTTTTTGCGTGCGAAGTCATGGGCATTGATGAAATTGAAGATGGCCAGATATTTTTCTATGGTTTTGGCAATTTCTTCAATAATTGTTTCCGGCAGGGTGTCATTGGGAAGGTATCTGGCGCGGATGAATTCGAAAATAAGCGCCTGACTTATTTTGAAAGCTTCTTTTTCCTGGATGAAGGAAATTTGCCGGCGTAAGAATCTTTTGATGGAGTTGCGCCTGATTAAATGCTCGTCGTTGTAATCAACAGCATTACGGAATTTTTCATAGAAAAAACCAAGCTTAGAAACAAGCTGGTTGAGTTTGATTTTTTCGGTGTCTTTGGGCGTTGGCTGGGAATAATCCTTGTTGTATGCTTCCACGAGCCATTGCATTTCACTGGATAATTGAGACATATATTGTAATTATTATACCGATTTCATCCCGTAATTGCAAGCCATATTTATAAACCAAAACACTCTCAATTAGGAGAGTGTTTTGGTCTTGATAATATTTTCAATGGTTTTCGGCTCTTTGGTATAGATGAATATTTTTTGTCTGGCGCTTCGTCCTCGAATCATCAGTTCTAATCCGGCAGGGATGGGAGTTATTTTAATTCTGTTTGGTCCTGCTTTGATCACCTTTATTTCTCCAGTGACGATTTTAGTGACCAAAAGATTGGATTGCAGGTGTTTCAAAATTATTTTGACTTCATTTATAATAGTGGAATGGCTTTTGGCAATTTTCTTTCCGGCGAGATGGGGCATTAGATTTTTCTTTTAATTTATGTCGATATTATAGCTTTGTGTCATAAGAAAAGCAAATTATTGTAAAATAAAAACGACCGGCGAAACTCTGGTTTGAACAGAGTCTCGCCGGTCATGGCGTTAACAATTTGGGAAGGCGCTTCCCCATTGGTGAGTCTTTTGAACCTCGTTCAGTTTTTGGCCTCTTCGGATGGTGAATTCTTCGATGGTGCGCGGATTGGGGATGTGCGAGGTATGGTGGTGCGTGGTAAACAGCGAATACCCGGGGAAATCTCTTTCGTTGACGATCATTTGTCGATTCTCTTTGAACCACTTGGTGCCCGGGAGAAGCGTGGCCGTCAACGTTAGGACGGCATCCAGATGTCCATCCTGAATCATGCTTCTGTGGAGCTCAATGTCGCTCTCGAGTGTCTCGATGGTTTGGTCGGGCGTTCCGATAATCTCACTCGTAAAGACATAGATTTCCGCTTCACGAAGTTTCATTAGGTTGCGGAAGCTTCGGTCATACTTCGAAATCATGCTTCCCGCCGCGCTTTCTGATTTGTTCCACGGACGAGGATTAAAGGGGATGTAGAGCGCGGTGATTCGGCCATTCCCCATCCTGTTGTAGTTCACAAATTGCTCGGTAATCTCGTCACTGAGCATGGCAAAATCCAATCCCCCATTATTTTGCCAGTAGAATCCATGCTTTTTCATAAGTCGAAGCATTTCAAATAAATGCGCCTCGTTCGCCAGAAACGCGTCATCTTGGATAATCAGCTCCTCAATTCCATGTTTTCTGAATAGTAGGAGTTGACGCTCTATCGCCTCAGTGGTGGTGGCCGTCAGACATCCTCCTTGACTTCCCGCCACGCAGAATTCGCAATGACCGGGACAGCCCTTGGAAAACATGAAATCCACAGCCTTCCGACCTGACGAGGTGAAGGCATGAGTCGGCTCAGACGGATAGCCACAATTAGAGATAATGGATGGATCTAGAAGCGAAAATTGATTCATTGCTTGAGAGCCACCCATTACGACTCTGTCAGTGATTTCGCCACTAATAATATTGGCAATAACAGAGATGGCATCGCCGACAACCACTTGATCGACCCATGGATTTTCCGCCAGGAAGGCCCTGTATTCAGCCGTGATGTGCTGCCCGCCAAATATTAACTTGATCTCCGGAAATGCATCTTTGATGACTTTTCCCAATCTGGTCGCTGGCAGATAGTTGGCAGTGGAAATTAGTGGGATCCCAACAATGTTCGGTTGGAAGCGGGCGACTTTTTGCAGAGTATCTTTGATATCGTTGCCTGTTCTGACGATGATTCTAGTAATACTTCCGTTATCTTGAAATGCCGTGTACTTTCTGACGAATTTCTGCGGACTAAGTTGATTGAAGTCCTCCATTTTGGATTCGTGGAACTCGGCAAACGTAGAATCCATCGGAATCTCTGTGAGTTTGTCGCCAGCAAGAGTCCTTTGGAAAAGCGTTTGTCGCGCGAGGCCATTGTTTCTGACAATCTCGTCGAGGTACCTGACCTCGTGTCCAAGCGATTTCAGTAGGGAAGCCATAAACCAGATTCCCAGATAAGTGGATGTCCGAATTGGATCCCAGACGGCATCTGTTTCCAGATGTGGCTTAATGAACATTATTCTCATGGCTATATTTCCTCTCTTTCTTCTTTGTAAGGTTCTGCGATAAACAACCATAATATCTCCAACGATGCATTATATATTATTGTATTAATTTTGTCAAGTGTTTTAAGCACACACATTTTGCACTCTGGCTAGGACTTCATTTGGAGTAAGTCCCTCTAGGGCGCAGTGTTCTAGGTTATTATAATAATTATTCCAGATTTTAATAGCTCTTCTTAATCCTAATACA
>CAIPBY010000004.1 GCA_903863425.1 Candidatus Buchananbacteria bacterium
AATTAGTATAATTATATTTTTATTAGCAATTTGGAGTCTATTTTTTTATTACGTTACTTTTGTAGGGATGCCTGATTATTTTGGATTTGGTGCGGGCTTATTTGTAATAGAAACGCTACCTTTAATGCTTCTACTATCAATACTTTTTACAGTTTTTGTAGCAAAAAAATTCAGCCAACCAATTCTAATGTCGCTCCCTGTCGTTATAATTGCATTTATTGTTACCCCAATTTTATTGAGTATTCCTTTTCATTTAATAAATAGTCAAATTGACGGGTTAGTTCAGAAAGGATTGAGCACAAATAATCCATATTACTGTCAACTAAATGTGAAAATTAGAAAAACATACACCGCAAGCAAATCAGGCAATGAGTGTTTAGTTAAGCTCGCGCTTGATAGTAATAGTATTGCGATGTGTGACTCAATAAAAAATAGTGAATTTAAATTTAACTGCTATAGAGAAATGGCCAATAAAAACAATGACTTATCTTTGTGTGAAAAACTAACTGGATTAGTTAGAGAACCTAGCTATACAGAATTTACAGATAAATGTTATGACACGATATCTAAAAGGATTAGTGATTCCTCATTATGCGATTTAATAAAAACTAATACGGCTAAGGTGAATTGCTATAAAAATTTTGCTTACAAAAATATTGATCCTTCTTTTTGCAAAAAGCTAATTGGACTAGGAGAAAAAAACTCTACTGATTGTTTGCATAAAAAAACAGGGCAACTGACCGACTGTTATTATTTTTTTTCTGATGAATGCTACGACACACTAACAGAGATAAGCAACAATCCATTATATTGTTCCATGATAAATGATGCACAGTTAAAGAACCTATGTTTATTTAGTATTAAATAAATCGTTTCTAATCTAATCTAGGTATTTTATAAAATCCATCACAATTTTTGAAAAAGGTTATAACTTCGTCCACTTTCTCCCATCTCCCTCCAATCAATTTTTCCAAAATCGCCCCGTAAGCCCCGCAAACTAAATATCAGCCCTATCTGGGCTGATATTTATGATTCAAAATTTCATTTTAAATACTCAACAAAACACTAATCAATATTTCCAACCCATCATCTAAATCTTTTTGATTTATAGTTAATGGTGGCATTACTTGAAGATTATTATCATTTCCAACTACAATATGCAATCCCTTAGCAAAACATTCATCTATCGCTTTTCTTGCTGTTTCGCCATCTTTTAATCCAATACCAATTTCCATTCCTTGTGATCTTATATCAACAATTGCATTTCCAACCAACGGATTTAATTTTTCAACTATATAATTACCTTTCGATTCAGCTTGTTCCCAAACTTTATCTCGCAGATTAATTTCCAAAGTTTTGAGGGCCGCGGCGCAAGCAATCGGCGTCCAACCAAGAGTAGAAACAAGATTGATATGCGGAAATGTCGCCTCAAACACATCGGATCTCCCTACAGCCGTACCGATGGCTGAGACGCCATTAGCAATTCCCTTGGCAAAAGCGACTATATCGGGAGTGACTCCTTCATGTTCGATGCCAAATAATTTTCCTGTCCTAGAAAACCCAGTTCCAACTTCATCAATAATTAAAAGCGTACCATATTTTTCCGTAAGTTCTCTAACTGCTTTCAAGAATCCGGGATAAGCTATCAAGGTTGACCCCCATCCAGTAATAATCCCCGGTTCGGTTACCAAAGCCGCCACATCTTTTTTGGAAAGAATTTCTTCAAAAACAACAAGGAATTTTTTAAAATTATCCTCACCTAATTCAGAGGTCGGAAAATCCATTTGTATAAACTCTGGAACAAGTGGAGAAATTTTTTCCACCATTTCTGGAGAATATCCCAAGGCCAATGCCGCAAAAAGCTGGCCATGGTATGATTTTTTAAAACCGATAATTTTCTTTCTTCCCGTTGCCGCTCTGGCCACTTTTATGGCAACCTCAACCGCTTCTGTCCCGCCCGTGGCTTTGGCACAGGCATCCAACCCTTTTGGCAATACAGAAGTTAATTTTGCCGAGTATTCCTCTTGAATTGGATCAGACCCCCATAGAAGCCCCTGTGCATTCTTCTTAACCTGGGATATTATTGCTTCAGCCACTTCAAGATTATTCCAGCCCAGATTGGTCACATTCCAGCCCGAAGTAAAGTCTATGTATCTTTTGCCTTTTTCATCCCAGATATAAGATCCTTCGGCCTTGGACATCCTGAAAAAGTTATATTTCTTGAGGTTTCTGTATACAATACTGTTCTCAATCATATGGTTTAATTTAGTATTTATTGGGTTAATTTTATAATTAAAACCCATAATTAGCAAGATTATTCAATCTATCGACTTAAACATATCCCAAGTTTCTTATTCTCCCTGAAATAAATCCTAACATCATCTACCACCCTCCGCCTCGCTAAAAACGCCCCATAATTGGGGTGTTTTTTGATACAGGGAACGGGACAGTGGAACCGATGATTATTTTTGAGAAATAAAAAACGGTCCGTTAAGGTGGAACCATACCTTTGCAACAATTCCCTTGTTGCTTAATCCTCCTCTGCCTTGATTGGGGACCAATTGTATTTCACGGTTCGATAAAAAATCTCACCGCTACTCTTCTTACGTGTCCAGCTTTCACGTTTCTGGACCATGATGGTCTGGTTCTCTTTCAATTCTTTGCCCACCTTTGTTGGCACCTCTATGGTAATGGGCTTACCATCAACCATGATACCAATCTCACAGTTATCATCGGCACCGAGCTCGCCTAAGGCCACTCCCCAGAGCAATCCCGAACCATTGCCACCACCGACATGATAGCCGATGGCACCCATAACCAGATTGAACTGACTGACTTCCGTCTTGGTAAGAACGCGAGCAGAAACACTGCTCTTTTCTTCGTGGTACTCCAAGTCCTTCTGGTCCATGACGAAGGCCACCAGCATGGCCAGGAAGCAAAGAACTACCACAACCAAAAATGTATATCCCACTACGGCTTCCGCTTTCATACTCATCATGTTCATCTCCCTTTCTTAGGGTTGATTGGAAAGTACGTTAAATTTCAACAAGATTCACGTCATATAACGATAACACTTTTACTAAAATATGTCAATAGCTGAAGCTCGGCATCTCAAAACTCACTCCATTCTCCCTGAAATAAGTCCTAACATCGTCTATTACCCTCCGCATATCAGAACAAGAGACCCTTTTGCATACCTTTGCGAAGGGTTTTTTGTATATAACATCAAGGTTTTTGTCCTTGAGAGGCGCGAAAGATGTTTTTGAATATTTGTATTTTTTCTTGCGGAGTAATATCCATTTAAATGATGAATATTTTATCTCTTCTTATATCTTGTCGCCCGACCTAACCCGATTTTTTCAATCCACTTCAAGCGCAATAATTTAATCAGTGTTTGATTAATGGTTGACCGCGGGATTTTAGTGGCTTGAAATATTTGAAGTGGAGTAACAACATCGTCCTGCGATGAGATGTATTCCCAAATCATATTTTGTTGCGGAGATAATAAACGGCTCACTTCTTCATGTGATAATAAATTCACTGCCCGTTCGGATTGTTCTAAAATAATTTTTAAAAAAAATGTCAGCCAAGGAATAATATCTTCTGATTCAGTCCTAAATGTTTTTTGGCTTTGCCTCAAGGCGATATAATATTCAGGCTTATTGTCCTCTATTATTTTTTCCTGCGAGACATAGGGCATATATTCATGGCCATTCTGCAATAACAATAAATTACTGAGGACACGCGAAAGCCTGCCATTACCATCCATAAAAGGATGGATATGAAGAAACTCAACTAGAAAACTACCGATAACAATCAATGGGTGGATTTGTTTTTCTAACAAGGCGTTCTGAGTCCATTCCACTAATTCTTGCATCTCTTTGGGCGTAAGCCATGGCGCAGTGGTGTCGAATAATATTTGTATCGGTTCACCGAAGGGAGTTACCATTGCCACCTTGTTTTCACTAGTTTTATAATTCCCGCGATGCAGCTCATCTTTCTCCGCATATTTTAATAGCTCTTTATGAAAAAACTTTATCGTGCTTTCAGCAAAAGGAATTGATTTATAGCTGTCAAAAATATTTGTAAGTAAGTCAAAATATCCACGTACTTCTTGTTTATCGCGGTTTTTAAATTTTTGCATCGATAAGCCACGCATTAATCGCTCAACGTCTTCATCGGATAAATCCGATCCCTCAATTCGAGTTGAAGCTCCGGCAGAAGTTATTAATACTGATCTTTTTAACTTACCTAGCGTTTGCTGGTCAAGTTGCGCGCCCGACACCCATTTGCTTTTTAATAGATCAATTTTGTCTATCAACTGGTAAACGCCCTCTGGTAAAGATTGGATTCTTTTGTTAAATTTATTGTCCATAATCTTATATATATTATATGCATGATTATACATGATTATGTAAGAAAAATCAATAATTATTAGATATCCCACTTAATATTATTTAAAATATTGACTAATTTTAGATATTTATATCCCACTCCATTCAAGTCGCGCACCTTCCGCATTTTCGCAAAAATCGCCTAAATGGCGATTTTTTGTTATAATTCAGCTATGGAAAAATTTGAGAATAAATACAGTAAAGAAATTAAACTGCTAAGCAGTAATATTAGGCAGGATAGGAAAAGCCGTAAACCGCTTATTCCCCATCTTTTACGTGTCGGCAAATATTTATATAAAAAAGGTTATTCAGAAGATATTGTTATTGCTGGCTTGCTACATGATTTAATTGAATGGACAGATAATCCCGAAAAAATAATAAAAGATAAATATAGCAAACATATTTATGATATTGTTTTGGTAAACACCAAAGATAGAACCATCATTGATCCAGTTCAAAGAAGAATTGATTATATTAATAGGTGTGCCAAAGTTGGAATCGATGCATTAATAGTTAAAGCGGCAGATACTCTTGATAGCTATAAATTTTATAAGAAGATAAAAGATGACAAAGAGATAGAAAGAAGCAGGGATATAGCCAAGTTGATCCTAAAAAAAGTTAAAATCAACGACGACCCTATATTTAAAAAATTAAATAAAATTAATTAGTAATCCATCAAATCTATGAGAGCTCCATTACAAATTTTGGCTTTCCCATTTATAAAAGAGGGTGAAAAATATTATTATGCCTTATTCAAAAGGAAAGATATGGATGTCTGGCAAGCTATTGCCGGGGGAGGCGAAGACAATGAAACTCCCGTTGAAGCCATGAAAAGAGAAATATACGAAGAAGCCTCCATAGATAAAAATTCTCAGTATATAAGATTGTCCTCCATTGCCACCATACCTGCAGTAAACATCCGAGGCACGATTTGGGACGACATTATTGTTATTCCAGAAATTGCATTCGGGGTTGAAGTCATGGCCAAAGAATTAAAAATCAGCGATGAACACACTGAGTATTTATGGCTTAGTTTTGATGAGGCCATGGATAAATTAAAATACGACAGCAATAAATGCGCTCTTTGGGAATTAGATTATAGATTAAAAAATAATCTTACTAATATAAAGAATAATATTCAAAATATAGAAAAATATTATTCCTCAAATTAAATATGTTGAAAGTATTCATCGATGAATCTGGAAATTTAGGACAAAATGAGGGTTATTTTATTATTGCAATGATTGTTTCACATAACCCCAAACGCATAAAAAATATAATTAAAAAATTCTGCGGCTGCCATTCTCTGCCAGAAGTTCACGCCACCGATTTAAAGTTTACGGGAAAACAATTTTTAGTAAATACATTAACAAAACAACAAGATTATGCCGTTTCTTATATTATTGCCGATAAAATGATGATTAAAGAAAGGCGTCTATTTTATAGTAATAACTTATTATTCAATTATCTATTTTCTTATTTGGTAAGGGATATTATAAAAGCAAACACCGATAATATTCATTTTTATTTAGACAATAGAACCCAAAAAGTTGCCTCGGCCAATTCATTAAGAGAATATATAACCATCAAAGCATATACGGAATGGGGATTTAATAAAGAGCTATCTCTTGAATATATGGATTCTAAAGAATGTAAGGCGCTGCAGATGGCTGATTTGGTTGCTAATTGTATTCGTAGAAAATACCAATGGAAGATAAGTGATTTTTATTCTTGCTTCAATATCGTAAAATCCATAAAATTCCCACGAGCAAATTTTAGGGATGAATTGCCTCCGTTACAATCTCAAACAAAATTGGGCTTGACAGAAGTTGTATGTAATTCTATAATTGAAGTAGACGTAAGTCCTATAGGGAGCTCTAATGAGTAAGTGGCGTTTTTCGTCACCGAACTATAGGTTGTTGTAAAAGCACCCCGCGGGGTGTTTTTTAGTACTCTAATTCACTTTCGGTATCCAATAATGCCCTTTATGTTCCTTGAAAAAAGTTATAATACCGTCCACTTTCTCCCGCTCGCTAAAAAAACGCCCCATAATTGGGGTATTTTTTGATACCGAGAACGGGACAGTGGAACCGAGAGTTGCTTCGATAGAAAGAAAATGATAATATTTAACTAAGATTAAATTAGTAAATTTATGCCAATATCACCAGATAAGAAACCAATAGTTCCAAATAGTGAAGAAGGGGGAAGCGAAACAGTAATCACCGAAAAATCAGGAACGGAAACTAATGACTTTAATAGAGCAGAAATAGTTAAGCCAACTAGGGAAGCTATAGTTAGAGAATTTAATATACCGCCAGAATTTTTTACTGATAAAGTTGATGTAGCAATGCTTGAGCCAGCATTAGAGATTATTACTGGCAATCTAAGAAGCACCCCAGAAGAGATAGAATTTGCAGGAACATACATTAAGGCACTAACACATCGAGATAATCCGAATGAATTATCCGACAATGAAAATAAGAAAAATAATCCTCCGATAGACCGTGAATTATCTGATCAATTAATCAAAGAATTTTCTACAAGTGATACGCCATTTCTAAAAGATGTCAGAGAAAGTATTGGAATTGCAGATA
The DNA here is from genome assembly GCA_903863425.1 of Candidatus Buchananbacteria bacterium. Taxonomy (GTDB): domain Bacteria; phylum Patescibacteriota; class Patescibacteriia; order 2-01-FULL-39-33; family 2-01-FULL-39-33; genus CAIPBY01. The sequence continues at coordinate 6,989 of CAIPBY010000004.1, forward strand.
ACGGCTCTAATGAAAAGCCATTTGTTGTTCAAGTATGGGATATAGAAGGATGGGATAATGCAAAATGGGTTGATAGATTCCGGTTATGGGCAAAAGAAACTGGAAACCCAACTTTTTTCGTTAGAAGAAATAAAGAGGACTCAGAATCAATTCCCACACTTAATTTATCAAAAGACGATGCCAGGGTAATCTTGGGGCGTAAGGATTTGCCGTCTGAAATCGATGAAAGAGAGAAAAATAGAATATTATCTGCATTAAAACACGAATACCGACATCTTCAAAGAAGTTTTACATCAAAAAATGATAAACTATTTCGTGCCTTCGACGAAGCTTGCACTGATTATGAAATTACCGACGTATATCAAAATCGTAGAATTTTAATCGAATTATTGGCCTTAACTACTGGCGATTTTAATTGGAATGATGTCTTTTCGGCATATGCGGAAGACGGTGAAGAAAAAAAAGTGGCTATAATAAATTCAATTAACACGAATTTTGGCCCCTTGGGTGTTTTACTTCTCGGAGCTAAAGGCAGTATCGATAGAAATAAGAACGGGGATGGTTTACCTGATTTACCTATAGATGAATTATCTAATCAAAATTTATCATTTATCAAAAAATTATTAGAATTAAGATCTGCTAAAGATCCTTATTGGCTAAAACCATTTTCAGAAGGAATAGCCAAATTACCCGAAAATGAGTTGGATGCCATTATAAGGTCGATTTCTTATTTATGCAAAGGATATTCATATGATGATCAATTTAGTTATGTTAAGGATATGATAAAAATTATTAAAATTGAAAAAGAAAAGAGAAAAATTGCCCCTCCTTCATCAGAGATTAATTAATCAATTTTTGCTATCTCAAAATTACCTTCACATTCTCCCTGAAGTAAGTCCTAACATCGTCTATTACCCTCCGCATTTTCCAAAAAATACTCCCTTAAGGGAGTATTTTATTTTTATTGATTCAATGTTTAAAGCTAAACCAAGCAAAAAATTAATATAATTAAATTAATTTGTAATCTTTATGGCTTTCGGTCCCGCATTATAATTATATGGCAACAAATTAACCGTTGGCGACAACCCTCCTCTTAAAACATTATTAAAGCTATCATTCCATATTAAATCATAAGGATTTCCCATCTGCATTGATATTGATCCCGTGCTACTCGCACCCGTGGCCTCAGTAAATAAATAGATATCTAACATTTTATAGCTTGGGAGAGACATTTCATAGCCATCTTTAAATGAAATATTTACATTGTCATTGAACCAACTTTGATTAATATTAATAGTATCGCCATTAGTAGAATCCTTGACAATCACCGTGGCGGAAGTAATATTTACATTGCCCTTTTGGCTGAATATCAATGGCAATTGCTTAAACTTTATTGAGCTATATCCAAAATTATGAATAGTTACTTTTCCGATTTTTGTAAGATTCATTCCGTCAGCTATGCCACCGGGATTTAAATCCTCCTCATAGGCTCTACCACCGTTTGTGGGCCATAATCCTGCACCAACTTGACCTTGTGCTAAATAAAAAGTATTGGAATTTATTATATCAAAAGTCGTGATAAAAGATTGATTACCGACATGGTATTTGACACCCGTAAGACCTAAAGAAAAACTTTTACCCACATCCGTTGCGACTACATCCTTCACATGTGCGGCAACAATAATTTCATCTTCTCCTCCTACAACTGAATTAATACCAGTAACAACCACCGTCTTCCCAATAACCTTTGTGGCTCCATTATTTACTATTAATTCAGTTAATGGGTCTTGAGCTTCGCCACTGACAATAAAAGTCATTTCGTCTACAATAATTGATCCAGGAAATTTGAAAATAAAATTGATTAAATTGAAATTTTGTTCTTTATTATAATAAACATACTCTGAGCGAACATTATTTGGAGATAAGCTAATTGTTAAATTTGATTTTGAAGTACTAGTAGTGGCGCTATTGGGTTGGGCATTGCCACCGCTCAACGGAGCCACAACCGAATTAATGGTCAATGGCTGATTCTTGGTATAATCACCTTCAAAACTGCTTTGTGTAGTAATAATTAGATTTTTGTAATTATTACCATAAAGTTTTCTGGCTACAGAATCGTCATTGCCACTAACAATCGTATTTATGATGCCATTGCCGGTTACCGCATAAACGTTATCACTATTATCAAACTTCAATAATTTAGAATTGGCCTTAGCCACAACATTTTTGGTACTTGAAAGTTTCTCAAAATCAGCTTGGGAAATATATTTAATTACAATTTTATTATTATTTGAGTCTTTTATATTACTCCAATCACCGCTATACCAAGTCCAGAAAGTCACAGCGTTGGAAAATAACTGTCTCTGGCCCTGACTATCAATCAGATATAAGGCTGGCTTATTCTTATCATCAACCTTAATAATATCACCAGAGGACGGCTGATAATCGGCTTTAATAACACTAAAAGCCACCAGAAAACCAGCTAACAATAGAGCGAGAAATAAAGTTTTTTTCATTGTTTTTGTTAATAAATAGATTACTTAAATTTATTATATCAAAAAATCGCCTAAATAGCGATTATTTGTTATAATTCAGCTATGGAAAAATTTGAAAATAAATACAGTGAAGAAATTAAACTGCTAAGCAGTAATATTAAGCAGGATAGGAAAAGCCGAAAACCGCTCATTCCGCATCTTTTACGTGTCGGCGAATATCTATATAATAATGGTTATTCGAACGACATCATTATTGCAGGATTACTGCATGATTTAATTGAATGGACAGATAATCCCGAAAAAATAATAAAAAATAAATATGGCAAACATATTTATGATATTGTTTTGGCAAACACCAAAGATAGAACTATCATTGATCCAGTTCAAAGAAGAATTGATTATGTTAATAGGTGTGCCAAAATTGGAATTGACGCTTTAATAGTAAAGGCAACGGATACACTTGATAGCTATAAATTTTATAAGAAAATAAAAGATGCTAAAGAGATTGAAAGAAGTAAAAACATAGCCAAATTAATTTTGGATAGAGTTAGACTTAGTGATGGCCCGATATTTAAGGAACTGAATAAAACAATTACACATATGAAAGAAATTACACTCCATGATCAATGGCTTATTAAAGCGCCTATTGAAAAAGTATTCAAGATGATGACAGACTTCGAGAAATTTCCGAAGCATTTCCCGAAGGTTGCGCAGTCAATACAGGTGAAGAAACGGGAAGGAAATTATTTGGAAATGGAAGCGACCGTAAAATCATTCGGTAAAAAATTTAAGGTAAAAATGAAAACCCAAATCCTCCCAGAGAAAGGGTTTATTTCAGACAATGACAGTTACCAATTTGGAACTTCCGGGCATGAAGAGGTGCTACTTTCCAAATCAAGCGAAGGAACTTTGATTGATTACACCTATCGCGTTTTGATTCATAAAGCATGGCTACGTGTAGTTGCCACGCCACTTATCCGCTGGTATTCAATGAAGTACTGGGAAAAAGCAGTTATAAATGAATTAAGGAAAACGCTTGAGAAGTAACGGTTCATTGCCATTTCGGCGATTTTTTAATAGAATTAATATAGTAATTAATATACATAAATATTATGAAAAATAAGGAATTTACCTGGGCAGAAGCCAAAGCCCAAGATTGGAAAAACTACTTATCACCCGTCAGGCCGTCTGTGTCTGAGCTTGCGGTCATGGAAAAATATTTTGTCGAATTGTTGAATTCAAATCCCAAAAAAATTCTGAAATTAGCAGTCTTAGGTTGCACGGTTGAATACAGGGATCTCGCGCACAAATATGGCATGAAAGTGACGCTAATAGACTTTTCGAAATTGCATTACAAGATTTTGTCAGAACAGCACATGTTTTATAGGGGAGCCGAAAATTTTCTTGAACTTGATTGGAAAAAAATGCAAGTAAAAGAAAAATTTGACATTATACTCGGAGATTTAGTAGTTAATATGTTGAATACTGAGGATCGAGATTCCATGCTCAAACATATTTCTCAAATGTTAACTAGTAATGGCGTCTTTATATCCAGAGATTGGATCAAGCCCGATAAAAACTTTTCCAATTTCGCCGACGTGGTTAAATATATTAGGAAAAAATATCCTCACGTAAATTTTTATGCTTCGACTGCTGGATTTGTCTACCCGGCATACATCAATGAGACTGAGTTTGCAGATGTAGATAAATTAAAAAGTGATTTAGAAGATTTAAAAAAGAAAAAATTGGTTTCCAGCGACGAATACGGATATTGGCGCGATCGCCTAAAATATGAAATAAAAGGAATCAGCGCCCCTTCCCTGAAATCTCTAAACAAGCAGTTTTCTAAATATTTTAAAATCATCAGCATTAAGGAGGGAGTGGATATTTTTTCTGATATATTCAAAATCCATTTTTTAAAAAAGTAACCCTATGAAATACAAATTTCCTAACGGCGAAAACGCAAGGCCAGAATCGGCAGAAGAACCAAGTTCAGTTCCATTGATTGAAATGGATAAAATAGATCCAGAGATGACGTTTAAATTGGAAAATGAAATTGGAATCATCCCGGAACAAGGAGACTGCGCATTTTGGATAACTCTAAAGGGCCCAGAGGGGGAAAGAGTTGAAGGTAAATATTTTGTTTCAGGAGAAGGACAGAAAAAATTGATTGTTTTTGAGCCCGGTATGCCCGGCGACGGCAATAAATGGATGGAAGAAAGATTTGTGCCGGAGCTTATCCGTCAAGGTTACTGCGTCTTTTGTGTTCGCCATGGCGGTACAAAATTGGATACTGAAGAAGCGGGAAGATTCGTAAATTGTTCTGAGAGAATTGCAATGGGAAAAGAAAAAGGCTCAATAATCGGTCAAGTTGCTGGAAAAACCGAATACACGCTGGCAGATATTGATGATGAACCAAGAATAGCCATTGAGGCCCTACACAAGCAATTCGAGCAACTATATTTAATCGGCCACTCCGGTGGCGCCGAAGGCATAGCACTTTCTTTGCCAAAGCTACCCCGCGAGATAACCGACAAAATCCGAAGCTTTATCAGTTTGGCAGGATATATCGGCCGTTATGATGAAGAAAACGACCTTTTTGACGCTAAAGGTATTTTTGATAGCGGAAAAATGAGAGCCTACTATGAACACTGCAAGACAATCATGGCTATGGGCGACTCCGACGAAAATGTAAAATTAAAAAAAGAAATTCTTCAAACAATATATAGATCGAAATTTCCTGAAAATATTAATTTGGTGTTGGTTAATTCGCCAAAAGATGAATATGTTGACATGGAAAGTTCTCGAGAATTCCGAGATTTAGTCGGTAGAGGGCTACGGATAATAGATGAGACTCAATCTAAGCCGGACTTTCACGATCTGAAAAATCTGCAACCAAAAACGCTTTTGCGCCTTTTGAATATCTATCATCCCAAAAGAAAACATACGGTTACAGTCAAAAAAGAAACATAAAAAACTGCCCCGACGCAATGTCGAGGCAGTTTTATAAAAAACATAATTAGCCTTACACTCCGGAAGCATTGAAGACGGCGGTAATCACGAAATTGGTGATGCCATAAGCGACGAGGATAATGATAAGACCAATGACGGCCTGAATCATCATATCCTTGGCTGCCTTGACCTTGGTCGCATCGCCTTGGGTCATCATCCATTTGAAGCCGGCCAAAATAATCAAAACCACAAACACCACGCCCAATAGCCCCAGAGCGGCCGTGATGAGCAATCCGATAGTATGTGGCAATCCTTGGCTACCACCCCCCAACTCATTAAGATTGGTATTAGTAAGATTACCCTGAATTTCCGTCTTTATGGTAGCGCCGGCAACTAGAGGCAAAGCCAGCACGCAGAGAAGAATTACAGCCGAGAGCAACGGCTTGTAATTCTTGAGTAAGAATTTTTTCATTTAGTTTAGTGTTATTCCTTAAATGTCATCCTCGGAATTTTCGCGTTAAGCCACAGCAGTGGCGAAGCGAAAATATCCGGGGATCTATTATTTAAATTATTAATATTTAAATTTTTAGTTTTTAAAATTAGCCATCTAATGCATTATTTCCAGTTGGAACCGCTGGCTGTCCGCTACTATTAGTTCCGAAAAATCCATTAAAAATCACATAATGCACAATTCCGTATGAAAGTAGAATAATGGCCAAGCCGATGACAGCATAAATCATAATATTCTTGGCTTTGGTAATCTTGGCCGTATCTCCCTGGGAAATAAGCCACATAAAACCCGCATAAATAATCAAAGCCAAAGTCACTACTCCGACCAGTCCTAGCGCGGCGATAATCATATCACCCACAAATCTGCTAGGGTCTTTCTGCAAACCCAGCGTGCCACCTAATTTCTCCAATCCTGTCCGATACTGGGCATGCGCATTATGAGCAAGAAGAAACAAACCGCAAACAAACGCCGTAATCGCCGATATAAAAACTGGTTTATTTTTAAGAATCAGTTTGGACATGAAAATTATTTACTGTTTCATTGTTCTATTGTTCTATTGTTGTCGAAAATCCGAGTTTATAACAATAAAATTTAATTATCAATTATATAACAATTGAACAATTGAGCAATGTTCTCCAAGATCTAAATGGAGGGGAAGAGCTCAAAGAAAGTTCGAGGCTCTCCCCGCCATTTAAACTATCCATTAAGTAGTAGCACTAATAAGATTAGTAATGACAAAACTGGCAATCGCATAAGCGGCTATGATAATGATCAAGCCGATAATTCCGGCAATAATCAATTTCTTGGCATCGCCAACTTTGGTTTCATCGCCATTGGAAATCATCCATCTGAATCCGCCATATAATATTATAAGTACGGCCACGACTCCTAGCAGACTGAGAGCTACCTTGATTATCGAACCGATCATGGTAGTCAAATCTCCACCTCCTAAACCGGAAGCAGTTTGAAAGTTGGTCAAGTTAGCGGTTTGATCATCTCCTAAATTAGTGTCAGCACTTACTGTACATGTTTTGGTTCCTGTATCTTTATCCGCTGCACAAATATCATCTTTACTCGCGCAGTCACTTGTATATTTGCAAGCTCCACCTGTAGCTACTCTATCCGCCGCCCTTGCTATCAACGGCAAACCGATCACGGTCACGGCCATGGCTAAGGTCATTAATCCTGCAATAAATTTCTTTTTTGTTAATTTCATTTCGTCACCCCCTTTCTATTTGAGTTATTATTTGAGATGGTTATAAAGCTGCTTCGTCGAGAAATTTCAGATTTTCGAGCGAGACAAGGAGAATCAGCAAAATGATTTGAGTCGTAGTATAACTACGATGAAAATCATTTTGCGCCAATTCGACGAAGTCGTAGCCGAAAATCTGGAATTGCAACAGGAGCAGTTTTTTAACCATCTCACTAGAATAATTATATCTTATTACCGACTTTTAAACAAATAATTTATCCCCTTTTACTTGATTCCCATGGCCGTATAGACCAGAGAAATGATAGCGTAAGAGCCGAAGATAACAGCCAGCCCCACCACCGCCCAGATCATGACATTCTTGCCCTTGGTAATCTTGGCCGTATCGCCCATAGAAATCAGCCACATCAATCCGCCATAAATAAAAGCGACTAGCGCCAGTACTCCGCTAAGACTCAAGACGGTAAAGACGAAATTCTTGATCAAAACATCCATATTAGCATTGGCGCCTAAAGGATTCTTAATTTCTACCGGTTCCGCTTTGGCAATAAACGGCACTAGGCAGACGGCAACTACTATCAGAAACGCTAATATTTTTTTCTTCTTCATAAAAAAGTTTGATTAATAATTAATTGTACCCGCTAGGATCCTTAACGGAAGAATTGGGAGTAGGAGATCCGACATTCCCTGATTCTGGACAAACATTCCATGGCACTGTACCATTCTTCCCGTCTCCAAATAACCTAACCGCTGCGGAATTGCTAGGCAGGCCGAAGAAAGCGCCAATGAAAACATTGATAATAGTCCAAGCTGAGAAAATAATAAATATTCCCACCACCGTAGTGATGATGACATTTTTGCCTGCGGTTATCCTAGCTTCATTGCCATAAGCCGTAAGCATGACGATTCCCCCGAAAGCAAACATAAACATGGCAAAGCCCCCCGCTCCGAGGGTCAAATTATTAGCAAATCGAACTACCACCGCCACTAGGTCGCACGGATTGCAGTCACCCTTGTCTGCGCACTCACCTTCCTGAGCAACTAAAGACGGGGGTTTCGGAGCGCCGGCAGTAGTCGGAACCGTAGCCGCCGCCCTAACCGGAGAAACCGAGATCACGGCCGGCAGACACAAAACCACGGCCATACAAATTAACAAAACAAGGGGGAATATTTTTTTCATGGGAAAAATTTTTATAATTACCATCAAAGAGTCTGCATCAGCTTACTCAAGGCATTATGTATAATGATATTTTTCTCCTCATCGGAAGAAGCATTTAAATATTGATTAACCATATCCTTGAACACATTTTCGGCGCCGATAGCGTCACTGCCCCGATACCAATTATCAGCCGTGAGCGTCTGAGTGGAGGCGGCGTGCAGATATTCGTCTTCCGCTTGGGAAGCGATCATGGACTTGAGCGGAGCCGGACGCTGAGTCACAGCCAAATATTTGGCCAATTCCTGCTTCTGCGACATGAACAAGATGAAATCCCAAGCCTCATTGGGATGAGTTGATTTCCAAGACACAGTCTCAATCCAATAATTAGTATAATTGCTAGGCGCAGAGGCGTTGACTTGCGGTATGGGAGCCACACCGAAGCTGATTCCTGGCGCTTGCGATCGGATAGAAGAAAGATTGAAATTATAGCCGAAAACCATTCCCACCTGGCCCGCCATGAAAGCGCTTAAAGCATTAGGCATTTCCACCGACCAAGTATAAACGCTCTTGAGCGGCATGGCAAAATCAGTATAGAAAGCTACGGCCTGACTGCCCGGGCTGGTTTGACTTTTGTCATTTTCGTTTGGCAAGAACATGCCACCGGTCATATCAGCGCCATTCTGCATCATCAGGACGGATAGAAGATCGAAGCATCTCTCGACATTGGTTCCCGTGCCCATGGCTGTGCCGGCTCGGACGATTTTGTTGTTGGCGCCAAAACGCACTATCTTCTGCACATCGGCTTGGAATTCACTCCACGTTGCCGGCGGAGTGACAATGCCGGAGTTATTGAAAATGTCTTTGTTGTAGAACATGACCAAGGTATCCAAACTCAACGGCAAACCATAAACCTTACCTCCGATTACCAAATTACGAGTTACTATATCCGGATAATCATCCTTGAGTTGGCGCAAAGTCGGAGTCGGCGTGGTCTTCATCTCGTAAATTATCTCCTTTTGCAAGCCAGTACTCTGATGCTGAAAGACCATGGTAGTCTGCGCGGGCATAGTATGAATCTTGGACTGGTACTTGCCTAGCCAGCTTTCGGGAATGGAGTAAATATCCGGCCCCCTGTCTTCAGCCCAAGCTTGGAGCAACTGCTGTTCGTATTCCTCATACCGAAAGGTACGAATATTAATTGTAATATTGGGATGCAAAGTTTGGTAATCAGTGATAATAGAATCGAAAGCATCACTGCCATCATACACTCGCCAATAGTTGAGAGTTATGGGCTTGGTGTTGGCTTTTATCTGCTGGCTGGGAGTCTTGCAACCGAAACCACAGGTTGCCAGGAAAGAGATAATAAGAAAAATACTGAGTAAATTAAAGTATTTTCTTAAATGTTTTTTATTTATTAGCATGGGGAATAAATAAATTATTTTATGCCTTGTTGTAATTTTTGAAAAATATCTTTTAAGAGACTGTCGGGATTAACTCCTTCTCCAGCAGATTGTAACGGTGGCATTTCTCCCAAAGTCCCACTAGGTAATGATCCGACAAAAGAATTAGCCAAGGGATTAAACTCGAAAACAGCCTTCCCTAAATGACGAGCCGTCTCGGCGTCAGCCGGAACTGGTATTTCAAATTTTATTCCTCCTGTTGCTTGATTCAACTCAACACCTGAAATTTTTAAAGGATTTTGAAGATCGGTATAGGCACCATCTAAACCGAGCCCTTTAAAAATAGCACCTAAAGATTTCTTTACTAGCCCCTTATCACCTGACTTAAGCCCTTCATAGGTATTAACCCATCTTTCTGCGGTTTGAGGGTGAGACAAGATATCGTGACTATTTACATAATTCATCATATCTTGTTTGACAGCGGAACCGCTTGCATCGTTGGCTTTCTCTATGGCAGATACAGTCTTATCAAAACCGGACAAGGCCTTATCCAGACCCTTATCGCCGGAAATTATCTGCTCATTCAATCCTACTGACGGCGCCACATCCGAATGAGCTTGATACCAGTTCGTCAAAGCCGATTCCTTGGCCACATCTCCTGCCGCTGTCTGCTGGATCAAATCACCATGGCCCGGGAAATGCTGATTGATTTGCTCAAGAACGGAAACATTATGTTCATGAGCCACGGATGCTACAGCCTCACCCGCAGAATGATCGGTTGCGACTGAAGTGGCATGATCAACCGCTGTGGCATGGGCATGATCAAGGGCATGTGCTGCATGAGATGCATCGACTCCATGGTCATGGAGATTATCCATGGCATTGTATTGCTCCTGACCCAAAGGAACATGTTTATCTAAATGCGAAACTGCATCATAATAATATTGATTGTTAGCTTCAATATGTTTCACCGCATTTTCTGAGAGAGCATTCGCCTGATTAAGCAGTCCGTTTTCATCGAATAAAGATTTTTTGAATACTTCCTGAAAATGCCCATTATGCGCCAAAGTAGCAAAATCCCCATGATTCATCTGATCAATATTGATGCCGTGTCGCAAACCGAAAGACTCGGGATTAGATCCTATTGCACGCTTCAATCCATCAATCAAATAAGTCATCCGGCCATTCGACTGGGAAATTTCTTCTAGTTCAGGAATGGCGCCTTTCACATTGGAATCGCCCAGGAACATATGCGCCTTCTTATCCAGAAATCCCCAAAGATGCGGTGCATCCTTGCCATCGTATTTATTACTAGTTTCAAATGCTTTACGAATTAATTCTTCCGGGCTAGGAGGAGCAACTTGCTCGACAGGAGCGACCGTAGACGCTTCTGCGGGATGAGCGCCTGCAGTTGCGCCAGCAGTCTCATGTCCAGCATAAGCATGACCATGTCCGTGACCTACGGCATTGGGATGATGGATGTAGCCGTGATAAAAATCTCCAGCCTGTTTCATGACTCCATGAGCAATATCAGTGGCAAAAAATCCTAGCAGACCTCCGGTAATACCTCCAGCCACTTTGAGCGCCACCTTCTTGTCTTCGGCTCCCATAATAACTCTTTTTTCTTTTTTATCATTCAAAGTTTCACACAAAGCCAATAGCATTTGCGCGTTATCTTCTTCTGAAGCTTCAACTTTTTCTTCCGGTCCTTTTCCTTTGACAAATTTATCGCCTGCCATTCTTCCCAGTCCATAGCCAACTTTAGTTCCAATAACTGCAAAGTAGGCATTTTTCACTCCGGGAAGCTCTCTAGCTGCAAAGGCAGCCGCCGATAATGCAACCATGGAAACTGTTTTCTCTTTTCCGGTTTCTCCGCCTTTAATAACCCATTTCTCAAAACCCTTGAAAATTTTGCCTACCCAGCCATGGCCCATTTTTCCTATCCTATCGGTCCAATTTGCTTCTTTTTTATTTTCATGTTCTTCAATAGCATCAATAGCTCCCATAGCTCTAGCCATTTTGTCTTTATCCTCCGGAGAAGCTTTTTCCATAAGATCAGGGTTTGCTTTCAAAAATGGCTTCCAAACACCTTCTCTGATATTTAAAGAATTTTCACTAACTTCTCCTTCTCCAGCACGACCTCTATTGTTTTGAGAATGGATCTGTCTCTGCTTAGCCAGAGCAATAGATGAATAAAGCTTGGCCATTCTGACGTCAACTTCTTCTCCGTTGGCATTATGATTAAGCGCTTCTGCTTGCATTTTCTTCATCTCCTGCTCTTGCAGTCGTTGCTTTTTCTTCTCTACAAGATAACGGTCCAAATAGCGAATACCAAGAATTCCCGCGGCAGTTCCGATACCTGTTCCTCCTGCTATTCCCAAGCCCACATAACCTCCAATTTTTAAGGCGGTCTTCCACCAACTGCCCTGGTTGGATCTTCTCCCGGCATCTTCCAATAAACTATCTTTAAAATTTTTGATTACTTCTTTTATTTCAGCTTCGGCCAAACCTGTTTCTTGCGCCAACTGCGTAATTAAAATTTTGACCTCGGCTTCTTTGCGCGAATCTTTCATTGCCAGAATCTTGGCCAGTACTTCACCTGGATCAGTATATTTGCCATCTACAAATTCTCCAATTTCTTCACCCTTGATATATTTGGCTTGCTTTTCCGCTTCAGCAGAAACTACCCCCCTTTGTTCTTGATTGAGCTTTTTCCAATCTTTCTTATATTTCTGTTGAGCAATAATTTGACGGAGCTTGATCTGATTATGAATTTCGTATGCTGAAAGAGATTGCTTTTCAGCTATTGACCCAGTCTCTGCGACTGCTGCTCCTTTTTCAGCCTCTCTGCTGACTGCTGGTGTCCCAACTGATGTTGGGGTTTCCGCTGGGTCTCCCTTCGGTACTACTGGTTTTGGAGCTTTACCTTTTGGTACCGGACTTTCGCCTCCAGTTTGACTTGCTTGTCTATCGTGCATTCTAAGTATTTCTCTTTCTTCGTGAGTTGTACTGGAAAGATCTGTATTCTCTTCATGCCAATCCTCAATTATTGGTTTATTGTCATTAATAAATTTATCCATGTAAGTAAAGCTCCGTCTTTCATTATTATCGGCTAAAAGATAACCATCTTTACCTGTCATTTTATTCTTGCCCCAAATTTTTTCTTGCAATACAAAAACTCCACCTCCAGGCTCTTTATCATCTTTAATTACTTTAGTTACCAGCCATCTAGTCTTCTTGTCCTTCGAGTATATAAACTGTCCTTCTTTTGGCCTGCCAGATGCTGAGTCCTCTACATTTTCTGCGCCACCTTCCTCACCAGCTACTGATATAGCAACTTCTTCTTCATATTTTTTCAATTCAGATTTTAGGACAGTTATGGTATTACCCTTTGTTCTTTTACTTTCTTTATTATATTGTTTGATAAATATTTTCTCGCCAGCAACGTTTACTACTCGGCATAGACTATTATCTACCGAATAGACAACAAGATCATTTTTTTTGATCTCTCCTGTAGCCTCGGCTTCAGTAATTGGCCTAGTTCCTTCATCGGCATTTTCACGTTCACTTCCAAGAATTCTCAAATCAGAAGCGTTTACGGTGATTTCTGGACCCGTAATTTTGTTATCCTTTATAGAAAATCTCTGCACAATTATATTGTCGCTTTCAACCTTGATTACTTGACACATTCCCACAGGAACTTCAGTTTTATCATGCTCATTCTTCTTTTCCAATTTTCTCCTCAAGGTGCAATAAAATTTCTTGCCTGGCTCGATTTCATTGGCTGCAGCCAAAACACCTCTTTCTAAAGACGGCTCACGAAAATAAACCCGCCATTGAGCAACCCCTCTCTCCTTTCCTTGTATTGTTAGCACAAGACTTTTATTTTCAACCTTCTGAACTTCTAATTCTTCTCCCTCAAAAATAACTTTGTCTCCCGCTTTAAATTCTTTTTCTTTCTGTTCTTTTTCCGCATTTTCTTTGGTGGTTGCTCTGACAGCAGAAGCATCCTCTTTCCCTCCAGTGGCAGCTGATTCTGCTTTGGGAGGCTTAGCAGCACCTGTGCCCTTAGCTGATACCGCTTCAGCTTTCTTCTTCTCTTCTATTTCAGCCTGCAATTTTGTTATAGCATCAACTGATGCTTTAATTTCCGCTTGGGCCGATTCGCCCATGCTTTTCAGAGCAAATAAAAGATCTTTTAATTCTTCTGCTCTTTCTGAACTCAAATTATCGGCCGAGGCTAATTCTTTTTGGGCTTCAGGAATAAAACTACTTACTCGTTCGTTTAAGCTTTCGATCATGCGCTTCATCATTCTGGCATGATATGCTTCATCCAAAACTTCAACCTTCGGCTCTTCATCTCGAGATTCTACTTCGACTGGCTTTTGCCCACTCTCCACTGCGGGCTCCTCAACAATTCCATATTCTCCCATGGCTATGTTTATGCCTTTTCCTAAATTTGTTAGACTTGTAGACAATTTTGCATTAACCAGGGGTTTCTTGACTTTTTTTATTGCTTCTAATTCACGCTTCAACTCGTCCCAATCCTTTTTTAAGCCTTTTATAATTTCTGCTTGAGCTTCTACTTTTTCTTTGCTTGCTTCTATATCTCGAAACCTAGGCACCTTTGCAATGATCCGTTTTAGGCCTTCAATGCCCGGGACTATATTTTCAACATCTTTCTCGGTATATTGTCGCTCCTGCTCAGGAAAAGGAGTCGAATTTATATCAGTCATATTTTTATTTTAAACTCTTTAAAATTGAGCTGACTTTCTTGCTGTCAGCTTCTCTATTGGCTTTTTCCAAAGTTGAATAAAATTTTTTCTTGAGTTGCTCAAAACGGCGCTCATAACCGGAAATCATCTCCTGCGCTTCCTTGACGGCAACAGCATATTCCTTTTGCAATTCTTTGAGAGTTTTTTGTTTTATAGCACTCATAAATATGTAATTATTTCTTTACCGCGGACACAAAATTCTTGGCAAAATCAACCATGGCTTTCTGCATTTTCTGTTCGAAATCGGGAATGCGATGGGAAAACATGACCTGCATCCGATTAAAATCCGGAGTCTTTCCTGTCGTCATCAGCTTAGAAAATTCTTTGAGCCCTTCTTCGTCAAGATTTTCCATAATGGTTAGGCCTAAGTGGCGATTGAGCTGTTCTTTCACCTTCTCAACATATTGATCCTTGAAATCCTCTGGCAAAGAACTTAAATTTGCCTCTTTGAGCAAATCTTCTACAAAAAGATCTATTGGTTCTGCTGGCATAATATATTTTGTTAATACTAATAAATTAATTATACCATATTTAAGAGAAAAAGGCACAAAGGCTGTTGAAAAGTATTTTAATTATTTCAATTTAAAATATTTATCTAAATTTAGATAAAATAATAGATTTAATATTTTTACTATTGACAAAATAATTGCCATGTGCTATAATAATCTATTCAAACATGGGTAATTATCCGTGGATGAATTGTACCTATACAACGAAAAAGAAACCTCTACCGACCATTTCGGCCGAGGAGCAAGCATATAAAGGGGCCTTTGCCATACGGTGAAGGTTGCGATTGTAAAAAGCAAACAACGGAAGTCCTCTCTATGGAGAGGCAATGAAGGAGAATGCACCATGCCATCAATAGACACGAAACTGCAAGACCAAGACAAAGGCACGGGAAATACGGGTACGGACGTTGGCACGGCTGTCGTGTCCAAACCGAATCCCAGTCTCGCGACCCCCACGGTGACGCCCCCAACGGATGCCCCCGTGGTGTCCATTCCCGTAGAGCCCGAATTGAGGGAAGCCCTCACCGCTCTGGACAAGAAAGGTCCGGTGGAGACAACAGGACCGGCGACCCACGAGCCCCCGACACTCCTCCTTGAGGAGCCGGGTCTCACCAACGACTCCGGGAGAACCCCCATCCAACGCGCGCTGAACAGCCGGCCCAAGCCCCTGCCATGGAAGCAAATCGGCATCGGAATCGGTTGCTTGCTGGCAATCGTCGTGTTCGGCACCATGATCTACCTGTTGTGGCCGTCGACGCCGCCCGCGGCCATCATCAAAGGCCAAGCGCAGAACGCCGAGCAAGTGGGTGCGATCCTGGAGTCGGTCGTCAGCACCCAAACAACCCAGGGTGTGACCCAAACAACCCAGGGTGCGACCATAACGCAGTTGGCCGACTCCGTCAAAAAGGCTGGTGAAACTGCCGCTAGTGCTTTGACCAAAGCAACGACCGCCGAAACCACGGCGAACGACGCCAAGACCAAAGCTGGAGTCGCTGAGACTACGGCCGGCAACGCGCTGAAGAACTCAGCAACGGCTCTGCAAACGGCGAATGAGGCCAAGGACGGACTCAAAAAGCTGACGGCTCTGGCGCAAAAGGCGGGTGAAACTGCCAATGGTGCGCGAGCAACAGCGGATTCGGCCAAGAAGTTGCTGGAAGCGACCCAGCTCGAGGCCAAGCATCAGACCGAGCTCCAAGCGCTTGCGGCTACGAATGCGCAAACCACGGCAGACGAGGCCAAAAAGAAGGCCGACGCCAGCCTGGAACTTCAAGAACAGGCGGTCACCCGGACGAACCTGTTCGGGGCCACCAAGAAGTCGGCTCGACGGTCTATCGCCGGCCAATTACGTGAGGCGATGGGCGAGCAGCCCCAATAAATCCTGCCATCGCGCAGGTCCCCTCTCATCTAAGACAAGTCAATCGTGACAAGTCAAAGATGAGGGGGTGAATTTTTTTTACAAATATTTTTATTTTGAAAAAAATAGTCCGCATGGACTATTTTTTATCAACAATGAAACTTATAAAAATTAATATCTATAATGATCCGGCTTATACGGTCCTTCAACCGGTACACCGAGATAGTCAGCTTGCTCCTTGGTCAAGGTAGTTAACTTCACATTAAGTTTGTCCAAATGCAATCTAGCCACTTCCTCATCAAGCGCCTTGGACAGAGTATAAACTTTGCCTTTCTCGAATTTATCATTTTCCTGCCAGAGCGAGAGCTGTGCTAATACTTGATTAGTAAATGAGGAACTCATCACGAAGCTAGGATGACCATGAGCATTTCCCAAATTGACCAACCTTCCTCGTGAGAGAAGTATTATGCATTTTCCATCTGGCCCGCCTGCATCAGCTGAGCTGGAAGCACTGCGGGCAGGAAAAATAAATTTATCAACTTGAGGCTGAATATTTTCTTCTTTAATATCTTTCTGAGCAAGAAGCCAAGCCACATCAATCTCGCTATCGAAATGTCCGATGTTGCAAACTATGGCACCATCTTTCATCTTGTTCATATGATCGCCAGTGACAATTTTGCAACATCCAGTGGCAGTAACAAAGATATCGCCCATAGCTGAGGCGGTTTCCATAGTGACCACTTCATATCCTTCCATAGCCGCTTGCAAAGCATTGATAGGATCAACTTCAGTGACAAGTACTCTGGCGCCGAAGCCTCGCATGCTCTGCGCACAACCTTTGCCGACATCACCATATCCGGCAATGACTACAATCTTTCCGGCAATCATAATGTCTGTGGCGCGCTTAATGCCATCGGCCAAAGATTCCCTGCAACCGTATTTATTATCAAACTTTGATTTAGTGACAGAGTCATTTACATTTATTGCTACCATGCCCAGATTTCCCTTTTCCATCATCTGATATAATCTATGCACGCCCGTAGTTGTCTCTTCGGACACGCCTTTGATTTCTGTGAGCAATTCAGGATGCTTCTCATGAATGACAATAGTAAGATCCCCGCCATCATCGAGAAGCAGATTCGGTCCCTTGCCGTCAGAGAATTTCAAAGTCTGCTCCACGCACCACCAATATTCTTCTTCGGTTTCGCCTTTCCAAGCAAACACCGGAATGCCCTTGGCCGCTACGGCAGAAGCGGCGTGATCTTGAGTGGAGAAAATATTGCAACTGCTCCATCTGATTTCTGCGCCCAGCTCGACTAGAGTTTCCATGAGCACGGCAGTTTGGATGGTCATGTGCAAGCATCCGGCGATCTTGGCGCCTTTAAGAGGGTTTTGCCCTTGATATTTCTTGCGAAGTGACATTAATCCTGGCATTTCTTTTTCTGCCAAAATAATTTCCTTCCTGCCCCAGTCTGCCAAACCGATGTCGGCAACTTTGTAATCGTTTTCCATAACTTAATTTATTAATTTTATGATAATTTTAATTCTTCGTTGAAATTTTCTTGGTATCTTTTCACAAATTCCTCTTTGCTGTATTTGAAATCCTGCGTGCCTCTTGTTTCAATGGCATAGCACGAAGCCACGGCTCCCATCTTCCCGCATATCTCTAGAGAATATCCTAACTCAAATCCGCGAAAAAATCCAGCCCGATAAGCGTCACCTGCTCCGGTGGGATCAATAGTAGAATATGGCTTAGCCGTAGGCGTCTCAATTTTCTCTCCGTCGCGAGTTTCAATCAGTGATCCCCTGTCGCCAAGCGTAGTTATCACAACTTCTGCATGTTTGAGAATTTCACTGTTATCCCAACCCGTTCTCTCTCTAATTAAACTCATTTCATAATCATTGCCAATGACAAAATACGAACCCTCAATCATTTCTTTCATTTCCTCACCGTTAAATCCTGAAATTTGCTGACCAGGATCAAAGATAACCTTAATTCCCGCTTGCGCGCATTGCTTCAAATGATTCTGCATTATTTTCTTATCTGTCGGACTAATTAAGGCTAATTCAATTCCATCAATTTTAACGTCATCTGCCGAATTAAGAGGTCCACCAAAAAAAGCCGTAATCTGATTATCATCCTGATCAGTGGTGATATGCGCCGAGGCGGTCATCTGACTTTCGTCAACTTTGATGCAATCTGTCTTAATATTATTTTCGCTAAAATGCGTGAGATAATCCTTGCCATCCTTACCAACCGCAGAATTTATAATTGGATCTGATCCGAGAAGCGCCAGTGAATAGGCAATATTTCCCGCTGTGCCCCCCCAGCTTCGATTTAATTTATCAACCATGAAACAAACATTGAGGATATGAATCTTATCGGGCATGATGTGATCTTTGAACTTGCCATTAAAATCCATGATATAATCATGGACGAGTGATCCGGAAACCAGAATTGACATAATTTTTATTTAGTGTTATTAATTTTACTTTTTGCCTTTCACTAATCCGCTCAAAAACGGGTTTTTATAACTGCGATAGAACTTGCCATCGCCTTTGCACAACTTCGAGGCTTGTTTTTTTAATTTAACATAATCCCTTCTAACTTTCAAATCTGATTTTAATATTTCTCTCACTACTAAAGCATCTTCAAAATGATTACTGCCTTCAAAAGTAAGATGAATATGAACTCGCCTGGTTTTTCCTCTGTATTTATAATTCTTATCAAAAAATAATCTCTCCTCGTGACTGCCAACCTCGCTAAAACGATAGCCGTTTTCAACTAATTTTTTCCTGGATGATTGAAAATATTTCTGGGGCACCAAAATTATAATGTCCACAATTCCCTTTCCGCCAAGACCTGGCACAGAAGTGCTCCCAAAATGCTCTATGGAGATGGCATAAGGCAAAATCTTTTTTATTCTCCTCTTCTCAACGACAAATAACTTTTTAAATTTAGGATCGTACGGTTTGAATTTATATTTCTCGATGTCGTTCATTTAACTTCATCTATTTTATTCATCTTGGAGAAAACAATTCCGGCAATAATCGCATCAACAAGTCCCGTGATAAGCCAGGTGAGCGTCATTATCAATGATATTTTGAAACTGCTATAAGCCATGATCATGCCAGGAATCGACGAAACCAGCCAAATACCAAAACCAAAACATATTCCTCTCTCCCATTTTCTTTTTTGAACCAGAATCGGCTTGAGCATATTCCAAGCCCAAGCCAAGATGATGCCCAGGATAAATGGATACACAAAATATATAGACATCAGAGGATCAGACCAAGACCTGAATATGCCATTGACATATTCTTGAGCTAAGTGCGGAAACAGAATTACTTGGAAAACATAACCGAGAGCCATGCTCGCCACAAGCATGATGATTCCGGCGAGTATGCCGGGAAGGATGATTTTTTTCATAAGTTTTTATTTATTTTAATTTGATTTAAATTTATCCGCAATTGTCGACCAAAGCACTTCAGTAAAAGCAACTGCTTCTTCACTATCAATTTTTTTGTCTTCCATTAACCATTTCAAAAATAATGGCATGGTCATAAGCATTCTTTGCTGCCACGACGCCTCAATCAAGACATCTTCATGTAAAAGATTTTTCGTTTGATCAAAAGCGTTAATAAGCGCTTCCTCCAACTCCTCGGTTCCAATTCCATGGAACTTAATGCAACGTGGCCTCATAAGAGACAAAACATCTTTTCTAAACCTATTCATTAAAAAATCAACTTTCTCTATTCTTTCCCCACCATTAAATTCACCCATATAATTATTTTAATTTAAAATTTTCCTAATTTATTTCACTAATTGACCCACCACTTTATATTTGCTCAAAAAACTTTCAGGATGCTGACCGTGGAATGCAACCGACAAATCCTGTCCGGCGCTATAACCACGATGTTGTCCGCCCATGAAAATAGAAGACAAGTCATAAACCAAACCATCAACTGCTACATAAGCCGGCTTTCCACTTATACCATTATAACTAGCTAGCTCCTGCAAAGAAAAAGTTTTCAAAGTATCAGAAACAACTGAGGTTATTGGAATTGAGGTTGAATTTGATGTTTGTTGATTATTTTGCTTTTGGACTACAACATTGCTATTATAAAATATTCCCAAATAAAGAAATGAAACAGTCATGACAATATAAATCAAACCTAGAATAATCTTGCTATAAATATTCCATATTCTCCATCTTCGCAGAGCCATAGAGACTGCATACGAGGTATGAATCAGGAAAGCAATCAATCCAATTAAGCCTAAAGAATATAAATGAAAGCTCTGTGCCAACTGATAATCAATAATTCCCTTGGTCATGCCGAATCCGGTAATGGCATAAAGGATAGTTACAACCATAAGCACCCAGGCTGCAATTCTGTCTATCTTCGGTAAATATTTTTTCATAAGTATCTAACCATTAATTTAAAATATATTTCCACAATATCCTTTTTATATCAGATCTTCATAAAAAGATTCTATTTTTAATACATTTTTAAAAATAAATTTCGTTAGCATTTTATTCTTGATAATAATTCTCATCAGAATAAATTTTAAATCCCAAACAACTGAATTATAGACTTTCTTGTTGTATTTCTTAAATATACTAGATAAATCGTCAAACTTTTGCGATTCTCCAATAATCAGTAATTTCAATAAATTTTTTACAAAATACCTCCTTGTCATTTGCCTCTTCCATCTCTCTATCTTCTTTTTTTCAAATATATTATTTAGAATGCAAAATTCATATGGTCCGTCTATATATTCCAAATTTGCCATCGTTACTTTCGCGTCCAGCGATCTGGTGCAATTGTTGCCATGCCTTCTCCAAACCCCTATCGGCTCATTGATAAATCCTACCTTCTTTCCCAGAATTAATCTCAAAAATGACTCCCAATCGGAACTGATAATGTCCTTATCGAAATATCCTATTTGCAAAGCATATTTCCTATCATATAGCATCGTGAAATGAGGAATGGCATAGCCCTTATAATAATTCAGAAATAGCCAATTGCCATCCATAATCCTATGGAGGCCATCATTCATCTTATTTTCTATAAACTTATTACTTCTTTCCAGAAATACCTTTGACCTGGCGAAAACCGCGATTAATCTCTCTTCAGAAATCAAGCTAACGGCTTTTTTCACGTAGCCCTTATCAATCAAGTAATCATCTCCATCCAAAATCAGCGCATAATCTCCTGTTACATAATCATACAATGCCCTATGATAATTCGCCACTCTGCCCAAATTAATTTCATTTTTAAAATACTTAAATCTTTTATCTTCCAAATATTTTTTTGCCAAATCAGATGTGCCGTCTACCGAATTGTCATCACTAAGTATCACTTCCAAATCGGGATAATCCTGATTAAGGGCAGATTCGATGGCTTGCGAGACATACACATCTTGATTATATGCCGGTATGATTATGGATACTTTCATAAATTTAGTCCAAAATATATTCCCATCCCGGTTGCCAAGCTTTTCTCTTGCGCCAATCCTGCGCAAAAGCCTGTTCCCAAGTCTTATTTTTAATAATTACGTCGAGAGCTAATTGCGGTGCTTTGTG
>CAIPBY010000005.1 GCA_903863425.1 Candidatus Buchananbacteria bacterium
ATCATTGGATTGTTGGTAGTCATAACCGCTTCTGGGTCAAATCAGCCAGATTCATGGCTAAGTGAAGTATTTATAAAACTTCTATTCGGCACTGTATTTATTATTCTGCCATCATTTGCCTTGAGTGTGGCCGGTAGGTATCTGAAAAAGTAATTTTTTAAATTAATATATTGTGATCGAAAATCGCCTAGCAAGCGATTTTTTGTTATAATTAAAAGGTAAGGTCAAAGTTAAAAATAAAAATTTTTATGAAAAAAAATAAAAATAAGTTTTTCAAGATTGTACTTTTTGCGATAATTGTAATTGCGATCGTGGCCGTAATTGGATTTTTGGGTTTCAAACAAATGAAAATATCACAAACCGAAGGGGAATATAGAAGCTTCTTGAAAGTTTATGAAAGCCAAGTGGTTAATCTTGAAAAAGATACTTCGTTAGCCTATTATAATGCCATTAATTCCGGCCGTGACGAGGACTTCGCCAAATCAACCAAGCTCAATCTGGATCTTAATAATATTTATCTTAACCGCGATACTTTTTATAAATTAAAAGCTTTCAAAGATTCTGGCTATATCCAAGACCCGTTGCTTAAGCGTCAGCTGGATATGCAGTATCTGAAATTCATGACTTCTTTGGCGGACAAGAAGACAGTCGATGAGCTGACTTCGATGCAAAACGATTTGGAGCAAAAATTTTATACTTTTCGCACTAAATATAACGGCAAGAGTATCAGTGATAATGAGGTGGAGGGTATTTTGAAAACCTCCAAAAATTCTAAACAGCTCAAAGCGGTTTGGGAGGATAATAAGAAAATCGGTAACGTGGTTAGTAGTGATATCATCAAAATGGTAAAAATGAGGAATTCTGTGGCCAGGGATTTGGGCTTTGCTGATTATCAAAAAATGGCTCTGACTCTCAACGATCAGGATCCGGTGGAAATGGATCATATTTTTGACGAATTAGATGTCGCTACCAAAGACGCTTATACTCAGGCCAAGGGCGAAATTGACACTGCTCTGGCTAAGCAATATGGAATTAAGGTTTCGGACTTGCGTCCTTGGCATTATCAGAATAGGTATTTCCAGGAAGTGCCACCAGGCATATTCAGCGTTGACTTGGACAGTTTATACAAGAACGGGGATGTACTGGCTTTAACTGAAATTTATTACAAAAATTTAGGTTTGCCCATTGATACGCTGGTGAAAGCTAGTGACTTATATGAGCGCGCAAATAAATATCAACATGCTATTACTTTTGATATTGATCGCGAAGGGGATATCAGGGTGGTTGCCAATATTGTTAATAATAATTATTGGATGCACACTTTGCTTCATGAGTTCGGGCATGCGTTGTATGCGCAGAAAGCTGATAGACAATTGCCATGGGAATTGCGAGTTCCGGCTAATATTTTTACGACCGAGGCTATTGCCGTTTTGTTCCAAGATATGGTTTATTCTCCGCAGTGGATGAAAGAAGATTTGAAAATGAGCGACAAGGAAGTGGCTGCCATAAGTCCGGATGCTCTGGAGTATAATCGATTGAATGCTTTGATTTTCAGCCGTTGGACGCAAGTGATGTATCGTTTTGAGAAGTCCATGTATGAGAACCCGGATCAAGATCTCAACAAGCTTTGGTGGGATCTGGTAGAAAAGTATCAACTAGTTCAACGGCCGGAAGGCAGAAATGCTCCGGATTGGGCCACCAAAATCCATATCGTGGAGACTCCCATTTATTATCATAATTACATGCTTGGCTATCTTTATGCTAGTCAGTTGAGACATTATATTAATACTAATATAGTAAATACCAATGATGGGCATCCAAGCTATTCTGGAAACCAGAAAGTCGGCGATTATCTAGTGAAAGAGGTTTTTGCTCCGGGCGCGCGTTATAGCTGGGAGGACTTAATTGAGAAATCAACAGGAGAGAAGCTTAATCCAATATATTTCGGTCAGGAAGTGGTGAAACAGTAAATCTATTTAAACACTAAGCAGGGAATAAAATCCCTGTTTTTGTTTTGTCACATTTTCTTTTTGTGTTATAATTATGGTAATAATTTTATAAATCAATAATTCACTATGAGGGTAGATTCTCTAAAAGTAAAAGTGTTTTCTTTCTTTTTATTATCGCTAGGTGTTTTCGTCTTTGGTGCGGGGTTTGCCAGTGCCACGCCCCTCCAACATGATTATGAACTTCCGATTACTATTTATAATGCGACTTCAACTTTGACGGATTATCAAATCAAGGTGACTTTTCAGCCAGACGAGTTTGATTTTACCAGGGCTTCCTCAACTGGGGCGGATATTTATTTTACCCTTGAGGATGATAGTGTAATTAGCCATTATATTCAAACTTTTTCTGATTCTGCGACTACCACAATTTGGGTTAAGGTCCCTGCGTTGGAGGGATATGCTACGACTACTATTTATATGAACTATGGCTACCTGGAAATAAGTGATTCACTAAGCAGTGCTGATGACACTTTCCTATTTTATGATGGTTTTGATACTGGTGGTGTTAGTGGTTGGGCGACATCATCTGATCTTTTAAATCATGCTCAGGATTATGTTTCACTTATAGCCACTTCTACTAAATTTGTTTCTCCTTCGAGTTGTGCCAAATTATATAGTTATGCTTCCTGTGGTACGGGTCCATTTGATGGGGTAATTGCAATTATGACCAAGACCTTGGAATTGCCAGCGTTAGATAATTATGCAATTGATTTTGATATGTGGCAGGAAATTGATTTTAGATTTCCTTCTGGTACAGCGACCATGACTAGTACTGTAGAAGTTAATGGTGTTGAAATTTGGGATACTTCGGCTAGTTGTGATGGTGATGATTGTTCATATGATAGCGGTTGGCAAGAAGTTAGTGTGTTCGCTACTGGAACCATTGAGTCTTTGTCTTTCACAAATTATGCGTTTGATTGCCAAGCTGATAATTTATGGATTGATAATGTTAGAATTAGAAATTATAGTCCAGTTGAGCCGGTTGTAACTTTTACTCCTGTTGTTGAACCCACTTGCGACATCGTCGCTCATGCCGCTACTTATAACTCTTATCCGACTTGTGGCGTGGCAACTTGCGTTAGTGGTTACAGATTAACTAATGGCAATTGCGTAGCGCAAAGTTCCGGTGGTGGCGCTCCTATCTATCTACCACCAGGAATTGGCACTGGTACCACTGATGCTCCAGCCCCAGCTCTTGGCGTTACTCTAAATGTTGGCACTATTTCATATTCAGGAACAAACGTTCTTACATATATAAATAATTTAAATAACTTCTTAGCTCCAGAAAGCTCTCATGGTTGGGTTTTGGGAGGCCACTCATTCCAAATTACTAGTCTTGACTTAGTAAATGGTTTAGTTACCATAACTATTTCTTCTGAACCTCAGACTCTTAATCTCAAAAAAGGGGAGAGTAAAGAAGTGGATATCGATGGAGACAAAAAGAATGACATTAAGGTTACTTTTGCTAATACTTATGTAAATAGAGCAGAAATTACTGTATCTTCCTTGACTACTGTTGTGCCAGCTGTGGTAAATGACAAGGCGCCAGTTACTATCGTTAAGTTTATTTTTAAGAAGAATCTGTTTTTAGGTATGATCAGTAACGACGTCAAAGAACTTCAGAAATATCTTAATTCTCATGGCTATATCATAGCTAAATATGGTGCTGGATCACTAGGCAAAGAAATTACCAAATTCGGCCCTGCTACTAAAGCCGCATTAATTAAATTCCAAAAAGCCAACAAGATTAAGCCAGCTAATGGATTGTTTGGACCACTGACTAGGGGAGTGGTTAATAAGTAATTAAATAGGTTTTTTATAAAGCCCGAGCTTCCTGCTCGTGTTTTATTTTGGTATAATTCAACTATAATTTATGAAAAATATTATCCCGCCAAAAGAATATAAATTGCTCAAGAAATTAAACACCCCGGTCAAAATTCAGGATTTTTTGGATTCTTTAAAGATTAATTTTGAGCCGGAAGGGGATACTAATTTTTCTCCTATGACGGTTTTGGAGAAGGGAGTTTGTCATTGCATAGAAGGTGCGGTTTTGGCAGCTTTAGCAATGCGAGTAAATGGCCAGCCTCCATTGGTCCTGGATATGACTGCCAATAAAAATGATTTTGATCATGTGGTGGCGGTTTTCAAGAAATATGGCAAATGGGGGGCGATATCCAAGACTAATCATGCGGCGTTAAGGTATCGAGAGCCGGTTTATAGTTCGATTCGTGAATTGGTTATGAGTTATTTTCATGAGTATCTTGATGATAAAGGACGGAAAAACTTGAGGAGCTTTTCGTCTCCAGTTAACCTCAAAAGATTTGATCGTCTAGGCTGGATGACCACCAAAGAGGAAGTTAATTATATTTCCGAGTACTTAGTTAAGGTCAGGCATTTCTCTATTTTAAATAGAAATCAGATTCGCAACCTGCGTCTGGCAGATGAAATTGAGACCAGAGTCGGGCAGATAACGGAATGGAAAGAATCTGGTATTGTTTGATGTTTGGTGTTAAAATATATGTAGAGGTATTATTTAAGATAAATATGAAGAAAATATTAACTTCCATTTCTTTTTTCTGCGTGGCTTTATTTCTCCTTTCTATTCTTTCGTTTAGCACAAAAGAAATGTTTAATATACAAGGTGCTTTTGCTACAAGTACGACGAAATGTACTCTGGTAGGGGGCACTACGTATTGTGATGATGGAAGCAGTTACACCAAAGTTGGAAATTCTATATACGGAGTTAATAGTAATGGAACCAGTACCTACACTAAGGTTGGAAATTCCACTATTGGATATATTAATTACGGCACTAGTACTATTAGAAGCACTAGTACGATAGTTGGAAATCAAACGATTGGATATGTTGCCAATGGAACGAGTACCAGTAAAAGCACCAGTACTTTGGTTGGAAGTACTATATATGTTGTTTCTAATTCTACGAGCACTGCAAGTACTGGTGGTGCCACTAAGGCCAGTTTTATCAAAACCGGAGATGTTATTTATGATGCCGATGGAAATAGTTATGTGATGGCTAGTACTGATTCTGTAGTTAATTTCCAGGACAAAACGGTAGTTTCCGCTTGGATCCCTTCTTCTGGTTATGTTAAAATATTGTCTCCCTCTCAGCTAAAAAATTATACTAATATTGTTTCTGAGCCGGGAACGCTTAATAAATGGGGCATTGTTAAGAGGGTTGTCGTCCCCAATCAATCAAAATTTATTTTCAATAAAGATCTTTCTTTTGGTATGGTTAATAATGACGTTAAGCAACTTCAAAAATTTTTAAATACTAATGGGTTTATTGTTGCGAAGTCTGGCAATGGGTCGCCAGGCAAAGAAGTCGCCAGATTTGGTCCGGCTACTCGTGCCGCTTTAATCAAATTTCAGAAAGTTAAGGGGATTAATCAGGTCAATGGCAATTTTAGTTCAATGACTAGGACAGTCATTAATAATATGAAGTAATTGGAGCTTTGCGCTATATAATTCTATATTTTACTAATATTAGACAAAGGTGATTAGTTGTGCTATACTAAGAAGGTGTTAAGACACAGAAACATAGTCGAGGTTTCGGGGATTAAATTAAAAGAACAATTCTATTATGCAACAAGGAACAATCAAAACCCTTCTTACGGATAAAGGATTTGGATTCATCTCTCGCGAAGGCGAAGAAAAGGATCTATTTTTTCATTCCAAAGAATTGATCGGCGTTACTTTCGCTGATCTCAAAGTTGGCGATGTCGTATCTTTCGAGATCGTTGATGGTGAAAAGGGTCCAGCTGCTGTCAAAGTATCTCTCGCTTCTGGCGATGGTGCTGAAGCAGTTGACGCTGAATAACTTATCTCGCGTTTATCGCTTGAAATAAAAATATCCTCAGTTCGCTGGGGGTATTTTTATTTTTCGGCTAAATTTGCATTTTTATGAGGAAGTGGTAGAATAATAAGCAGAAATTATAAGTTATTAGATAAAAATATGATTGAGAAAATCCGAGAATTAGTAAAAAAAGAAAGCGAGTCTAACGACTGGCAATTCCATATTCAGCCGGTAGTTAGGTATGCTCTTGATCTGGCTAAAATTTATAAAGCCGATTTGGAGTTGGTTGAATTGGCAGCATTACTGCATGATATTGGTAGGATCAGAAGCGATGATGAGAGTCATGAAATCAGTGGCCAAACTGAGGCCGAAAAAATTTTAAAAGAATTTAATTATCCCCAGGAGACAATTGATGAAATAAAGCATTGCATCGCATCGCATCGTGGCAGTCGTGATGTTGCACCTCAGACTATTACTGCGAAGATAATCGCTAATGCTGACGCTATGGCTCACTTCGATATTGCCCCGCTGTTTTTTTACTGGCGTGCCGATCGCTATTCGTTCAGTGATATCGTGAAGTGGGTGGAAGAAAAAATGGAACGCAACTGGGATAAGAAACTGACTTTACTGGAAGCCAAAGAAATTATTCGGCCAAAATACGATGCGATTAAATTGATTTTAGACTCAGTTAAGCAATATATTTAAATAATAAACAGACAAAAAGTATGACTTACATTTGGATAGTCGTCGTCATTGTCATCATCTTGTTAGCCATGTCGCTCAAGGTGGTTAAGCAATACGAGCGGGGAGTAATCTTTTTCCTCGGCAAATTTACTGGCATCAGAGGCCCTGGACTTATAATCCTCATCCCGATTTTTGAGCAGATGAATAGGGTAAATCTGCGGACTATCACCATGGATATTCCATCGCAGAAAATTATTACCAAGGACAATGTGTCTATCGATATCGCCGCTGTGGCTTACTACCATATCATTGATCCGGAGAAGGCGGTTGTCGCTATTGAGAATGTTTATCAGGCGGTCAATCAAATCAGTCAGACCACAGTGAGAAATGTAGTTGGCAGATTCAGTCTTGATCAATTATTGTCGCAAACCGCTGACATTAATGAGCAAATCAAGACAGTCATTGACACCCACACTGAACCGTGGGGCGCGCAGGTGACCGCAGTTGAAATTAAAGACATTACTTTGCCGGACAATATGCAACGCGCTATGGCCAAGGAGGCCGAGGCTGAAAGAGAAAGACGCGCCAAAATTGTGGCCGCTGAAGGAGAATTTCAAGCCGCGGTCAAGTTGGGCGAAGCAGCTGATATTATATCAGCGCATCCGGTGGCTCTGCAACTTAGAACCTTGCAGACTATGGCTGAAATTAGCGTGGAGAAAAATTCTACAATTATTTTCCCGGCGCAGTTTATGACTACTGTCGCTGATGCGGTTAAGACCATCGGTGCGGATAGTATCAAGAATCTGATCAAATAAATTATTTTTCAAACGTCCTATCTGTGAATAAGCGGTTAGGCCGTTTTGGTTTTTTGGACAATAACTAATAAAAATTATCAAAATAAAAACACGTTGGTCTTTGAGGGATCAACGTGTTGACTAATGAGCATTAGCGTCACTTGGCTGGATGAAAAGCTTCAGCTTCTCCAGTACCCGCTTAGAGCAGAAGCCGCGCAGTCCTATCTCTGGCGGTTTGTCTGGCAGTACTTCCAGTATCATGACAAATGTTTGGAAGGTGAGATCGGCGTGATTCGGTGTTACGCGTCCGGCTATTCTTTCGGCGTCAATGATTTGGTTAGCTAGTTGCCTGGCAAATTTACCATTGAAACGATAGAGCGCGCCGATTACCTTCTCGTCTTCCAGCATTGCAGGAGTGATTTCTCCTTGAGGGGAGTAGATCATCTTGGCTGCATTAACGGCTTGAGGAACGCCGCCGAAATGCTCCTGAGCTGTTTCTATCAGCCTGATGTTTTCACTCACTGCTGACTCAGTCACTACACCTGACTCAAAGTGAGTCGTTAGGTATTTAATGACATCATCGCCGTTTTGCAGGCTTACCGCTTCAGTTACAGCAGAAACGACTCCAACATGTTTTAGCAGGAATTGTTTCCAGGAGTCGAAGTGACGAATAACTTCGAAGAACAGCCATTGCGCGAGAAAATTCTTTCTAACGTTCTGGGCTTCCAAGTTGATTCCACTCGCCTCTAGATCCTTGGCTGCCTGAACTAGCCGCTGTAGGCTGTAGTTGAGGAATCTGCGGATTTGATCAGGTGGCAATCCTGCTTCTTGTAGTACTTTGCCCCAATCGTTGAATTCCCACATGGCACGCATATAGACTACGTGTGATTCCTCGTCGCCGTACTGAGTCATTCCGGCCGGACTCAAATCCCGTCCTTGTTTATGCCAGGTTCTAATCTTGTTTAGTACTTTGGTAATGGATACCAGTTTACCGGCAAGATAAATTTCACGAGAGTTGAGGCCGTATTCCTCCAATGCCCCGTTCCATCTGTTGGGAAATAGTCGGTAGCCGGCATGATACAGGTCGCTGTATTTGACGGAGACATGGCCACCATTGACGCGTTCGCCTTTTTCAAGGAGTTGGCCGATGCCTTGAAAGACCGTCTTTATAGTCCAATAGCCCTTTTTCCTTTCACAGAGACTGGGGTAGTCTACGCCTATCAACTCGACGAGTTCTCTATAACCGTTATCGAATTTTCTAGTTGCCCAATAGACTGCACTATGCGGGCTGTTTTTTATTGCAGTAGGATTGAGATCCTGACCATGGAGATGGAGTTCGATAACTTTCAACACAATCTCCCTTTTATTCATGGACTTGCCATGCATACGAATCTCATCAGGGTTGAATCCAGCATATCTCAGGGCATCATCGTAGCAGTTATTGTGGTGATGAAGACAGGCCTTATACAACGGCGTATCTTCCTCTTTGACAGCAGCCTCATAAATTGGTTTATGGGCTTTGTGTCTGGCGATTAACTCCCTCTTGGTTTTCTCTTTATCCCAGAGTCCTTGGCGGATGATTTTCTCCACCGGCAATTTGGCCGCGCGCAGAGCATCATGCCAGAAGAAACGTCCCTTGAAATGGGTGTGAGCGCGATCGTAAAGTCCGCGGTTCTGGTTGCCCTTGGCTTGGATGGCGCTAGCGCTCAAATCAATTCCTTTGCCGTTGGCATAAGCCGCCCTTAGATCCCTCAAGAGTTTCTTCTTGCGTTTTTCTCGCTTGGGGCCCTCCGCTCTCTCTTTGACTATTTCTTCGGAGAGGTCGGCTACCAGCAAAAGATCGCCCCAGGTAGCATAGTAGTGGAGACCGGAACGTTGTAGCCAGCGATTTTTGCCTTTGGTGACAGCAGAGTACCGTAGGTCTTCGCCATCATCCCACGCCTTCTTTATTCCTTCCAAGATTTTTTCCTCGGAAGGTTTTTTGCCTCTTGGCATAATTCTATCCTCCTTCCTGAGTTGAAATCATAACGTCAATTGTAAAACGAACTAAACTAAATTTAGCTCATAAACAGATAAAAGTCAAATGATCTCTAATTTTACTTTTTAGTAACTAAGTGCTAAAATAATGGCATAAATTTAAGGTAAAATTGAATTAATAATTTATGGAAA
This sequence comes from Candidatus Buchananbacteria bacterium, assembly GCA_903863425.1. Lineage (GTDB taxonomy): Bacteria > Patescibacteriota > Patescibacteriia > 2-01-FULL-39-33 > 2-01-FULL-39-33 > CAIPBY01. The sequence goes on from CAIPBY010000005.1 coordinate 9,471, forward strand.
ATAAAAATAAAACTAAGGCTGAGCTTGTTAGAATAGCCACCAAAGACGGATTGGAGTTGCAAGGGTTACTATTTGAACCCAAGAAAAAGACTTCCCAGGCGCTAATACATGTGCATGGCTGGGTAGGTAATTTTTATGAAAATAAATTTATTGACTGTATCGCGGATGAGGCGGTTTCTAACGGCTTGGGATTTTTAACTTTCAATAATCGCGGGGCAGGGATTGTTAATGATTTTATTAAAAAGAAAAAATCTAAAATCGAATATGTCAGAATAGGCGGTAGCTTGGAAGAATTTTCAGATTGCATTTTGGACATAGGAGGTGCCATAGAATTTTTAATCAAAAGGGGGTATAAAAAAATTATTTTACAGGGACACAGTATAGGGTGCCAGAAAATTATTTTTTACCAGCACAAAGTAAAAGATAGGAGAGTAAAGGGATTAGTTTTATTGGCGCCCATAGATGACTTTGCATTTTGTAATTTTTTACTTAAAGGCAGATACCATAGGGCCTTGGATATTGCAAAGAAGATGATAAAAGATGGTAAGGGAAATAGCCAAGTGCCAGATTGGATGGCATTTTATCCTCTGCTAAGCGCAAAGATGTTTTTGAATGTGGCGGATCCAAAAAGTTTATCGGCGAGGATATTTAATTATCATGGGGAATTGAAAGAAATTAGTACGATTGATTGCCCGACTCTTGCAGTGTTTGGTTCCAAAGACAAACACGAACAAAATGCGGAAGAAAAATTGAATATTTTAAAGAAGAAAATAAAAAACTGTGATATTAAGTTAATGAAAAACTGTGAACATAAGTTTGTGGGTTTTGAAAAACAATTATCCAAATCAATAATTAATTGGTTAAAAACAATATGAAAGAAAGTATAGACACCACATCCCTGCCTTGGCAGCAGATAGCCTATATGTGGAATAATTATTTTACAGTTCCTAGTAGAATCTCTCCACAGGAAGTAGAAAAATACAGAGAATGGATAGGGAGGATAAATAAGGAAGCGAAACCTTTAAAGGCATTGGTTCTTGGAGCGACGCCAGAATTAAGAGATGCCTTAACTGATTTCGGTTACATTTTGTATTCGATGGATATTAATTTGGATATGTTTTTGGCTATGGATGAAGTTCTGAAAAATAAAAATCCCAATGAGGTTTTTATTAAATCAAATTGGATAGGAAGCCCATTAGCAAATGAATACTTTGATTTGATTGTTGGGGATGCAGTTTTGCCGAATGTGCCCTGGGATCAAAGATTAAATTTATTATCAGAAGTAAAAAGATTATTAAAGCCCAGTGGTATTTTCCTGACAAGATCATTCTGTGTTCCCGATCAAAAGCCATTTTCCAGCGTTGAGGATATTCTAGAACATTTCTCCAAGAAAGAAGGGCCTTTAATGCAGAATGCATTAGAAATGGTTTTGGAGTTGCAAATCTTGGCTTATAATCCAAGTGATCATCTTGGTTCTTTCGATAAGGCCAGAGAAGCATTGGAAGAGTACCATAAGAGAAAAGGAGATAAGTTCGAAAATAAGAAATTACAGGAAATTCATGATGTGGTGTGGAATTTTTGGTGCGATAAATTTGCCAAAAAAGTTTTTGTGTATGCTTATCGCAAAGAAGAAGAAAATGATTATAGCAAATATTTTAAGACCGTAGAAGTATTTGAATCTAAGGATCATGATTATTATAAGATAACCCCAATGTATTTTTTGGGAAAAGCGTAGTTTGTATTTTGCTAAAATTTTATGGAAAAAATTAAGTTTTCAATTCCTTGGATAAATGATTTAAAATATTTACAAAAGATAATACCTCAAAGGGATTGTAAAATTTATGAAGTTTTTTATCGTCCAAATGATTTAATTTTGGGAGGGTGGGAAAAATCAAGGAAGATCCTAGAGTTTCTCAGAAAAAATAAAATTTCTTTGGCGATGACATCCACCCAAAGAAGCGGAATTTTGGATTTTGATGAATCATTTAAAGAGTATCTGAAAAAGACGAATATTATTCCTGATAGATTGATTGTTGATTATTTTTCTATTAAGGTTGTCTTGCAAAATAAAGTTATTAAAGAAAATAATATAAAACTTTATATTTCTGCTATTGTGGGAATAAAAACACTAGCAGATATAAATAAATTGATTATATTAAAAAATAAATATCCTCTTATTATTTCTGTTTGTTTGCATCATGATTGTACTCAAGATGAGCAGCTTAAGGAAAAAGTTGATTTATTGAGAAAGAATGACATTGAACCGATATTACTTGTGAATGAAAGTTGCTCTTTGGGTTGTCCATACAGGGCTGAGCACTAAGATCGG
>CAIPBY010000006.1 GCA_903863425.1 Candidatus Buchananbacteria bacterium
CCTTTTTAAAAAGGTGGGGCCAAAACGCGAGCGTAGATAAATCATGGCTAGATTTTATGCTTCACTCCTCAAAAATTCTCTGACGCTTTGATTACAAAGCTTGCGACAATTTTTGGTCGTTCCCGCATAAAATCAGCACAAGATTTTCTAATGCTCGCAAGGGTGCAAATGCAGGGCTCGGATACAGAATACATAAATAACTTAGCGGATTGGGGTTTGGGGGGAGCACCTTTCGCCAAAGCGCGAGTTGTAAGCCGAACCTCAGCCAGCAGGATGAGGTGAGCGAAACGAAGCGCGACTAAGCAAGATAAAGAACCCACCGAGCATAAGGCGAAATTGCGTACCCCAAAACCTTTGGTTCTTTCAGTTATGAAAGAACATTAAGAATATTTGAGATATAAATTAAAAATAACCCAAAGAAAGGGGCAAAATACAAAAATATTTGATTTTTCCCCCTATTTTTGTTATATTTTAATCATAATTCAATATTAAATATCATATGCCTGACAATAATTCCATCGTTGAAAGAGAATTAGAATTGCAGAAATTCTGGGAAGATAACAAGATTTTTCAAAAAACTCTGGAAGCCACCAAGAATGGCCCGGTTTTTAATTTTTATGACGGCCCGCCATTTGCGAGTGGTACGGCTCATTATGGCCATTTAGTTGGTAGTGCTATGAAAGATGTGGTGCCGAGATATTGGACCATGAAAGGATATTCAGTGGAGCGAAAATGGGGTTGGGATTGCCACGGTTTGCCAATCGAGAATATTGTGGAGAAAGAATTAGGATTCAAAAACAAGAAAGACATCATTGATTATGGCATTGATAAATTCAATGAGACTTGTCGGAGCAAGGTGCTCACTTATGTCGAAGAATGGAAGAAAACTATTTCACGATTCGGACGCTGGGCCGATATGGATAATCCGTACAAGACTATGGACATGGAATACATGGAAAGTGTCTGGTGGGTGTTCAAGGAATTATATGATAAGGGTTTGGTTTATGAAGGCTACAAATCCATGCACGTTTGTCCCAGGTGCGAGACGACTTTGTCGCAGATGGAAGTAAGTGAAGGATATCGAGACATCGAAGATTTGACGACAACTTGGAAATTTCCGGTCGTGGGTCAGCCAGATACTTATCTCTTGGCTTGGACCACAGTGCCCTGGAGTACTTTGAGTACTATGGGTCTGGCTATCGGGCCGGATTTTACTTATGTCAAAGTAAAAATTAACAATGAAAATATAATCTTCATCAAGGATCAGCTGGAGAAAATAATGGATGGCAAATCCGATTATGAAGTGGTGGAGGAATTCAAAGGCAGTAAGATGGTCGGCTGGGAATACGAGCCGTTGGTTGATTTCTACAAAAATTTGCCAGAGGTGAAAAATAGCAAAAATGTTTATCATGTTTTGGCGACTGATTATGTCGAAGCGGGTGAGGGAACCGGAATCGTCACCATCAACGGTTCTTATGGGGAAATTGATTTAGCCACTGCCCAGCAATATGAGTTGCCCGTGGTAATGGATGTGAAGATGGATGGACGCCTTGCTGACATTGCCAAGGATTATGCGGGCATGTATGTCAAAGATGGACAAAAGAATTTTATCGCTGACATGGAGAAAAAGAATTTAGTCTGGAATACGGAGAAATATACTCACTCTTATCCGCATTGCTGGCGTTGCGATACTCCCTTGCTCAATTATTCCACTTCATCTTGGTTTGTGAAAGTAACTGAGATAAAGGATAAAGCCTTGAAACTGGCTAAGGATATAAATTGGTCGCCGGAGCATATCAAGGAAGGACGTTTTGGTAAATGGCTGGAAGGCGCGCGTGATTGGTCAATTTCTCGTCAGAGATTTTGGGCATCGGTTATTCCAATTTGGAAATGTGAGTGTGGGGAAATGATCGTTTATGGCTCAGCCAAGGATTTGGAAAAGGATAGTGGAGCAAAAATCACTGATTTACATAAACATTTCGTGGACAAAATCGAAGTGCCTTGTAAGAAGTGCAAGGGAGTGATGCATCGTCTGCCTGATGTGCTCGACACTTGGTTTGATAGTGGTTCTATGCCTTATGCTCAGAATCATTATCCGTTTGAGAATAAGAAAAAATTCGATGATAGTTTTCCGGCGCAATTCATCGCTGAAGGCGTGGATCAATGCCGAGCTTGGTTCTACTATCTTCATGTCATAGCAACCTCTATCAAGGATAGTAGGGCTTTTTCTAATGTAATTGTAAATGGAATAGTGCTCGCCGAAGATGGCAAGAAAATGGCCAAGAAATTACATAATTATCCGGAACCGGAAATCGTGATGGAGAAGTACGGCGCGGATGCTCTGCGGTATTATCTTTTGTCTTCACCAGTAATGTCCGCAGAAAACATGAATTTCTCTGAAGCTGGTGTCAAAGAAGCCATGCAAAAAGTCATCATGTTGACGAATAATATTTTGAATTTTTATAAGTTGTATGAGGACGCCTCCGCTTCCCCCCTCCTTACGAAGGAGGGGGTTAGGGGGAGGTTAAAAGCTGATAATATTCTTGATCAATGGCTGTTGTCCAAACTTAACTTGCTCATCCAAGAAATTACTAAGCAAATGGAAGCGTATGATTTGCCTCGATCGGTCAGACCAATTCAGGAATTTATCGATGAATTCTCAACTTGGTGGCTAAGACGTTCAAGAGATAGATTTAAGGGCTCCGCCTCCGCCAAGGCTACGGCGGACAAGGACGATGAAAAGGACAAGGAACAAGCCTTGGCAGTTTTCAAACACACTTTGACGGAGCTGTCTAAGTTAATGGCGCCGTTTACTCCTTTTATTGCTGATTATTTGTATAAGCAAATCGGCGGAGGATTGGAATCCGTGCATTTGGAGAAATGGCCTGAAGCCGATGAAAAAAAGATCGATCAAAAAGTTCTTGATCAAATGGAATCTGCTAAGAAAATTGTGGAAATGGGTTTGGCCGTTAGGGCAGAGAAGGGAATTAAGATTCGTCAGCCGTTAAGTAAGCTCACTGTTTATGGATTTAACTTAGAAAAAGAATTTTCTAGTATTATCGCGGATGAAATAAATGTTAAGTCAGTTGAGTTTGCGAAGGGTGCTGAGATTAAAGTGGAATTAGACACCAACATCACTGAAGAACTTCAAATCGAAGGTATGCTCCGTGAATTAATCCGCACCGTTAATAATATTCGCAAGAATCAAGGACTCACTCCGGGCGACATGATTGAATTGTCTTGGCAAAGCGAGGGTGAGGTGGTAAATAAATTATTTGGGGATAAAAAGTTAGTTGCTGAACTCCAGAAATCTACTATTACTCAAAAATTATCTCAGGAGGATGTTGATGGCCCAGAGATTAAAATTAATAATGAAAGTATCAAATTAAAAGTTAAAAAACTTTAAGATGAAAACAAGCAAAAAAGTATTAATAGTTATAATTTTAATTCTCTTTGCTGTTGCATTGATTTATCTCAATCGCGCTTACGCTCATATCTACAACAAAATAGGGGAGGAGCATTTGGGTGGACAGAATTCAGAAAGGACTTATATTGTCGGCACGCCCACGGCCAGTACTACTTATACTTATGTGGCTTTGGGAGATAGTTTGACTGCCGGAGTAGGAACAGAAAGTATTAATGATTCTTTTCCGTATTTAATAGCCGAGAACATGGCCATCAAGCATGGCCAAGTGAAATTGGTGGATTTGGGTGTGCCGGGCGCGAGATCTAGAAGTGTGCTTTTCGATCAGTTGAGCACGGCTGTAGCTGTCAATCCTGATTATGTCACGGTCTTGATAGGTGTAAATGATATTCACGGCTTAGTTCCGGTGAACGCTTTCAAGAAGAATATTTTGGAAATAGTTGGACAATTGAAAAGCCAGACTCACGCCGAAGTGGTTTTGATCAATTTGCCGTATATGGGATCGCCTAAATTGCTTTATCCGCCTTACAATTTTTATTTTTCTTTACGTACTTGGCAGTACAACAGGGTTATCGCAGAGATTTGTGCTCAAAGTCAGATCAAGTGCGTTGATTTGTATAGCGCTAATCTTAAGTATGCAAAAGAAAAGAATTTCTACGCCTCGGACTACTTCCATCCTACGGCTAATGGCTATTTATTGTGGAGCAAATTAATTTATGCTAATTAATATTTTCAATCCAGTTTTTGAAACGATTGTTTTTGCCATCCTTTTTTTGTTTTTCATTGTAATTAGTATTAAGAAGAAAGATGGCGTCGGATTATTCCCCATGTCGGTGACCAATGAACTCAAGGGTGTGGCAATTTTGGCGGTAATACTCATGCATGTCGGATATTTCCTGGCGCAAGACACCAGATTTTTGTTCCCTCTCTCTGTTTTCGGCGGAGTAGGTGTGGATATTTTTCTTTTTCTTTCAGGATATGGCTTGGCAATTTCTTCTGCCAAGAAAGATTTGAAAGTCTGGCAGTTTTATCTTCGAAGGTTATCCAAGATTGTAGTGCCTGTCTGGTTGACTCTGGCTATTTTTGCTCTGGTTGATAAATTTTTCTTGAATATTAGTTATGGCTGGGTGAGTCTGGTGGAAAATTTTCTGGGATTTTTCCCAACCAACGATATTTATCACGACATCAATTCGCCCATGTGGTTTATTACTTTGATTTTATTCTTCTATCTAATTTTTCCTTGGCTGTTTTCCAAGAAGCGTCCGATATTCTCAGCCATTATAATTTTTGCGGTCGGCTGGTTTGTGGTAAGTCTTAAATTGCCAGTTGGCGGAGGAGTTTTGTCGGTATACAAGACGCACATTGCAGCGTTTCCTTTGGGAATAGTATTGTTTGGAATTTTGGGAAGATCAGAGGCTATCCGCTTGGTGCCCTTGAAATTATTTCAAGCCTTTTCACGCGTAATTTCACCGCTCAAGGCATTGTCCCAAAAGATGATGGTTCACAAAATAGCGATTTCCGCCATAGAATCCATGAAGAAGGCGCGCATTTCTTATTATGCCGGATTTATATTTCTGCTCGCAGTAATTATTATTTACACCGGTATTTATTCTGGCGTGGGAAAGGGTATTGTGATTACAGAAATCATAAGTCTAGTAACAACTGTGGCCTTTGTCCTTTTATTTTTAATTAAAAAATCAGAATTAGGAATTCTGGCTTTTTTGGGTAAGTATTCATTTGAAATCTATCTTATTCATTGGCCGCTTCTATATCGTTATGATATTTTTTATAAATTTTTGCCGGCATACCTCGCGACTTTGTTGTATATAATTCTGTTGGCCATTCTTGGCTATGTCATGAAGTTGGCGTGCGATAGAATTGGTTTATTTGTTGGCAATATATTTAGGCGTAAAGCAGTTTAGTTTATTTAATAAAATAACAATAAATAATATGACGATTAGAGAAATATATGAGCTCGCCATCAAATTGGGCATTGAAAGCGATCTTCGTGGCTCAGAGAAAGTTTACAAAGATTTAGACAGGGTAAAAATTAAATATAATAAATTAAGCGAGGAAGAAAAGAAAGAATTTGATCAAGAGAGATTAACTAATCCTTATTCTGATTCTCGCGTACTTTATGATAACGGCAAGCCGGTGAAGAAAGTTCTTTCCGGTATAGATGTGGATCCTCAAGAAATTATCTTGGCCAAAATGCTCGGCTATGATACGGTCATTGCTCATCACCCCGAGGGAGCGGGTATGGCGGGATTTAGTGATGTCATACATATGCAGTCGGAGATCTTGGCGCAATACGGCGTACCCATAAATATCGCCGAAGCCATTACCAAGGAGAGAGTGTTGGAGGTGGCGCGTGGTTTCTCGCCCAGGAATCATTATCGAGCGGTGGATGCGGCGAAACTCTTGGATATTAATTTTATGTGTGTGCATACGCCCTGTGATAATTTGGCAGTAATTTATCTTGATAAATTAATTGAGAAAAATAAGCCCGAAACCATTGGAGAAATTATCGATGCTTTGAAAACTGTGCCAGAATATCAAGAGGCTATTCTGAGAAAAGATGGGCCCAAGATTTTTGTGGGTGCTGAAGAAAATCATGCGGGGAAAATTGCTTTGACTGGTATTACTGGAGGTACTTCCAATTCCAAAGATTTGTATGAGAAGATGGCTCATGCCGGCATTGGTACAATTATTGATATGCACATGAGCGAGGATCATAAGAAAGAAGCGCAGAAATATCATATCAATGTGCTCATTGCCGGACACATGTCTTCTGATTCTTTGGGAATAAATCAGTTTTTGGATAAGTTGGAAGAAGATGGAATTGAGATTGCGCCATTTTCGGGATTAATCAGAGTTAGCAGAGTACAAAAATAAGGAGAAAAAAAGAAGTAGCTCATGACGTGTTCGTGTCGTCGAGCTACCTGTATGACTGGGCCGCCGATGCGGTCAAGTTGACTCCTTCCCGAGTATAGCCGCAATCATGGGGCTGTGCTCAATAGTGATGGAATGAGCATGCCGCCTCGCATGGATCTCCGCTGTCCGTTGAAGAAGTGACCCTTTTTCCAATTCCGGTGGCTTACCCCCGGTTTTTTCACGGTTCTCTCCGTGGTGAACCAAAGAGGTATTTCGGGTTATTCTCCTTAAAACTTTACTATCTTGCACTTGCATGTTCTCCTTTGCACTGTTGTCATTGTTTTGTACACATAAAATCGCAAGAAGCGTTTTCTCGCGATCCACATTACATAAGTAGTCACAGAAAACATTATAAACTAATTATAATTAATTGTCAAGCGAATTGATGAAAGGTAATAAGAAAAAAATAGAGCTTCTCGCGCCAGCAGGAGATATAGACAAACTCAAATACGCTTATGCCTATGGCGCTGACGCCGTTTATTTGGGTTTGCCTGATTTTTCTTTGCGCGCCAAAACCGGATTTGATTTGAAATCAATCAAGGAGGGTATTGATTATGCTCATAAGTTGAAGAAGAAAGTCTATGTGACTATAAATATTTTTGCGCACAATAATCAGATCAATAAACTTTCGAGTTTTCTCAGGCAGATTAGTAAGATAAATGCTGATGCTATAATTATTTCTGATCCCGGGGTTTTATTGCTGGTAAAAAAATATCTGCCCAAAACTCCTATTCATCTTTCTACTCAGGCCAATACGCTTAATTATGAAGCAGTGAAATTTTGGCAGAAGAATGGCGTGAAAAGAGTTATTCTGGGCAGGGAAGCGACTTTGGAAGATATAAGAGAAATACATCGCAAAGTTCCCAAGATGCAACTAGAGGTTTTTGTACATGGCGCGATGTGTATGAGTTATTCCGGCAGGTGCTATTTTTCTGCCTGGCTTAATAATCGAAGTGCCAACGAAGGATCATGCACTCAACCGTGTCGATGGAATTACAAATTGTACATGGAAGAGCCTCTTCGTCCGGGTATGATGATTCCCCTTGAAGAAGATGAAAAGGGAATTTATATTTTGAATTCCAAGGATTTATGTTTGATTGATTATTTAGATGAGTTAAGGAAGGCCGGAGTTGTTTCTGTGAAAATTGAGGGTCGGACTAAGAGTCATTATTATGTAGCTGTGGCAACCAAGGCGTATCGGATGGCGTTGGATTCCATCTTCTCCCCCTTTACCAAGGGAAATCCTTCTTCTCTCCTCCCCCTTACCAAGGGGGAGGTTGGGAGGGGGTTTGCCGCCAAATTCAAACAAGCCAAAGCTGAATTACAGAAGATAGATAATCGTGGATATACAACTGGGTTTCTGCTTGGCAAAGAAGGAATCAAAAGGCAGGAGTTTAAGACTTCTAAGCAAATTAGTGATTGGCAATTTGTGGGAGAAGTGATTGAGAGTAAAGGCAAAACGATTTATTTCAAACCACATAATATGCTTAATGTTGGCGATATACTGGAATTGCTAACGCCGGAAGGTTGTTATAGAATAAAGGTGAAAGAATTTATTAATCCCAATAGCGAGAAGGTGAAACAGGTGCATGGAGGAACACAGGGGATATACTCGTTTGTGTTGTCAAAAAAGTGCAATGTGAAATGGGGATTGTTGAGAAAGAAGGTTGGCTAATTTTAGAATGATCAATTTTCAATTTTCAAACAATGATTTAATTTTATAATTTTAAAATTTAGTCATTATAAAATTGTTTGAAAATTGAAAATTAGAAATTGAAAATTATTATTTATGATTTCTTATTTGAAAGGCAAACTCATCTACAAATCAAGTCTGATTAAAAAAGACAATTATCTTATTATTGATGTAAATGGAGTAGGGTATAAGGTTTTTGTACTGGATAAGGTTTTGGTCAGTACGAAATTGCAAGATGAGTTGGAATTATATATTTATACTCAAGTGGCAGAAACCGCTTTGGACTTATATGGGTTTTCTTCTCAAGAAGAGCTTAATTTTTTTGAATTATTAATTTCTATTTCCGGCATTGGGCCGAAATCGGCCATGGATATTTTGCGCAAAGCCAAGGTTGAGGATTTGACCAAGGCGGTGCAAACCGGAAATGATGACATACTTAGCAAGGTCTCCGGGCTTGGATCCAAGACCGCGCAGAAAATAGTCTTGGGCCTCAAAGATAAATTAGGCAGTATGGAATTATTGTCAGGACAATGGGATGCTCATTTCGGCGATGCTTTTGAAGCGCTCTTGGGACTTGGCTATCAGTCAGCTCAAATCAAGGAAGCTCTAGCAGAATGCCAGTCAGAAGATGTGGGAGAAAGAGTGAAGGAAGCTTTGAAAATTCTTAGCCAAAAATAAATTTTTGTAAAAATAATAGCCCCGTCCCGACATGTGTTATGCTGGGGCGGGGTTTGCGCGTGTGCGTCAACTGTTACCGTTGAGGCAACAGGACTTCGATTTTGCGGATGACTCCGCTACTCTCAATGGTTTTCAGCCGTTGGTGTACTTCAAGCGGACCAGCAGAAGGATCCACCCTCAGAAATACCCAAGTGAAAGCTACATGGCCAAATTCCTTGATCCAGCAGTTTCCTCCTCCGTTGATGCCTCTGCCACCCCACACATCAGATGAGACAATGCATGGCATCTCAGGATTTCTTTCGGAGATCTGGATTCTTCCTTTTTGTTTCATTACCCCCTTTATTGTGACAAAAAGTTGCTTGCCGTCCTTCCACGCGAAGACGGCGCATCTTTTGCCTTCCATTGTACACCACCCCTTGGTATACAACGCGTCTTCTTGGTCTGGAAGATCGCGTTCGTATCCCTGGAACATTTTCAGGAAGAAGTCGCGCTCGACTTCGGTCGCGACAACTCTCCCATGATTGTGCGTCGCGCATCCCAAATTTACCCCGACCAGCACCATCAGTATTATCACCGCTAGCATCTTTCGCATTTTTTACTTTCCCTTCCACTCTATGTGTTTGCCCCCTCTTCAAATATCGCTACGGGCGACATTAATTCAGAAGCTAAAGAACTCAGTTATTAATTATAGGAGGATATTTGATTTTTGTCAAGAAATAAAAAACCCTCCTTCGCTTCTGCTGAAGCTATGGCGGGGCGAAGAAAAACCGGCCATAAGCCGACTTGGGAGATTATAAAGTTTATTTTCTCTTATCCTTAATATGCCTAAACACAAAATAAACTAATCCCAGAATAATTAGAATAGTAACCGGCAGAGAAATATATTTGGTATAGTCCTTGAGTAAATTCCAATGCTGACCCAAAAGCATACCCACATAAATCAAGAATCCATTCCAAAGCGCGGCTCCGGCGATGCTGTAGAAAGTGAATTTTTTCAAATCCATTTTGCCGATGCCGGCTGGGATGGAAATCAAGTGACGCACTACGGGCACGAATCTGGCGATAAATATAGTAATCTCGCCTCGTTTTTTGAACCAATTTTCAGTTTTAATTAAATCAGTATCGTCGAGGAAAACATATTTGCCCCACTTCCTCACTAATTTTTCACCGCCATAAAGTCCCATGTAGTAGGATATAAATGATCCCACTAAACTTCCCAGCGACGCAGAAATCCAAACTAACCAGAAACTGAATTTTCCTGTTTGCACTAGAAATCCGGCGAAAGGCAAAACCGCCTCTGAGGGGATGGGTATGATCATGCTTTCCATAACCATGAGCACGAAAATTCCAGGATAACCCAGAAAGGAAGTGGTGACAATGGCGAATTGGCCGAAGAGGGCAATGATTTGATGTAGATATGACATGAGATTATTATATATTTATATGATGTTTTTGGCAATTGAAGAAAATAGGATAAAGTGATAAGATGATGGCAAGAATTATCAATTTTCAATTATCAATTTTCAAACAATTTTAGAATGGATTAATTTTAAAATTGAAAATTGAGTCATTGTTTGAAAATTGAAAATTAGAAATTGAAAATTTTATGAAGAGTTTTATAAAAAAAATAGTCCCAAAATCGTTTCTTAGTCAATATCATAGGACGTTAGCCCTCCTAGCTAATTATTTTTATGGTAAGCCTTCGGAAAAGTTGATCGTCATTGGCGTCACTGGCACCAACGGCAAATCTACTACGGCCATGATGATCGGTAAAATCTTGGAAGAAGCGGGATATAAGGTCGGCATCACTTCTACGGCAATATTTAAAATTGCAGATAAAGAATGGCTTAATGACAAGAAAATGACTATGCTCGGACGATTTGCGCTCCAGAAGATGCTTCGACAGATGGTCAAAGCCGGATGCAGTTATGCAATAATTGAGACATCTTCCGAGGGTATTAAGCAGTTCAGGCACATCGGAATTCATTATGATATTTGCGTCTTTACCAATCTAGCGCCGGAGCATATTGAGTCACATGGCAGTTTTGAAAATTATAAAAAGGCCAAGCTGGAATTATTTGCTAAATTAGAGACGGATACTCACAAAACGCTTCATAATAGGGAGATCAAGAAGGTTATTGTGGTCAATACGGACGATGAGCATGCCAAGGATTTTTTGAATTTCAAAGTTGATGAGCGCATGGCTTACGGTCTTAATGAAAATCAGCTATTGGGTGATATGCCGTATTTGAGAGGGGATAATATTAATTATAATCATGATCGCATTGAATTTACGGTTCAGGGTAATAATTTTAATCTTAAATTGTTGGGGAAGTTTAATATTTATAATTCTTTGGCTTCCATGTCCGTGGCCATGTCACAGGGCGTGGACATAGAAACTTGTCAGAAAGCTCTGGAAAAGGTGAAAAGTATGCCCGGCAGGATGGAATTTGTATTACCCCCCTCTAGCTCCCCCCTTGTAAAGGGTGGAGAAAATTCGGATTTCAAGGTTTTGGTGGATTATGCGCCAGAACCGGACAGTATGACTAAATTGTTCGAAAATCTTAAGTCACATAGTGTAGTTTCGGCGGGTAGCAAGATAATTCACGTCCTAGGGTCTTGTGGGGGCGGTAGAGACACATCTAGAAGGCCTTTTTTGGGCCAAATTTCGGCCAAAAACGCCGATATACTCGTAATTACCAATGAAGACCCCTATGACGATGATCCACGTCTCATAATTGACCAGGTGGCCTCAGGAGCACTCTCCAGTGGCAAGGTTTTGGGTGAAAATTTGTTTAAAATTGAAGATAGGCGGGAAGCCATCAAATTTGCTTTTAATTTAGCCAAAAAAGGAGATTTGGTGCTACTAACTGGCAAGGGCTGTGAACAGGCGATATGCGTGGCTAATGGCAAGAAAATTCCCTGGGATGAAAGGGAAGTGGTGAGAGAATTGCTAAAATCCAATTAAAATCGGGGTAATTTGTCGTTAGTAAAAAATTAAAAAAATTCAAGACCATATTTTATTGGTGTTTTTGTTTATCTGTGGATAAAATCCGGATTAAATGTTTATATCGCTCTCAAAAACTCTTGTTTTGAATA
>CAIPBY010000007.1 GCA_903863425.1 Candidatus Buchananbacteria bacterium
AAATAAATGAATAAATTAAAAAATAAAAATATTCTTATCACAGCCGGTCCGACTTGGGTGGCAGTGGATAAGGTGCGGGTTATTACCAATATTTTCGGCGGGGCATTGGGGAGTATTATCGCTCAAAAAGCCAAAGAGACGGGAGCAAAGGTAACTCTCTTGATGGGTCCGGGAAGAGCTATCCTACCCAAAGAAAGCAAGAATTTTCGAATTATTAAATTTAAGTTTTATGATGAGCTACTTGATTTGATCAAGAAGGAAGTCGGGTCCAAAAAATATGATATTGTAATTCATTCATCAGCCGTGGCGGATTATAAACCAGTTATTGCTAAAGAACCAAAAATCAAATCAGGGAAGAAGGAGTTAATTATCAGATTGAAATCGACTGCCAAGATAGTTGATTTAATCAAGAAGTTAGATCCCAAAATTTTTTTGGTAAAGTTTAAGCTAGAAGTGAATCTGACAGAAAAACAGCTTATAGATGTCGCTTATCGAAGCATGATGGTATCAAAAGCGGATTTGATTGTGGCTAATGATTTTAAAACGGTGATTAAAAGCCATAAAGCATTTATTATAGACCCCAGCAGAAAAATAATAATTTTGAATGGTAAAGAAGCCATAGCAAAAAAATTATTTGAAGTAATAGAATCAAAAATTTAATGAATATTTTCGCCATCTCATCAATGGTTACAGCCGTGGCAACAATATTGCTGGGATTTTTTGTGTTGATTAAAAATGTTAAAAGCAGGCAGAATAGAGCTTGGTTTTATACTAGCTGTGCGATATTTCTATGGACATTTGGCTTGTTTTGGTGTTTTCAGAATCAGACTCAGATGCAGGCTCTATTTTGGCAAAAGGTACTTTATTTGGGTACAATTTTGATACCCATTACTTATTATTATTATTGTTGTCTTTTGACGGGCAAAGAGAAGGAAAATAAGGTTTGGTTGAGGACGGGCATGGCCTTAGCCATGGTGTTTATGATTTTATTGTTTTTTAGTAACCTTTTGGTAAGCGGCATCTTGCCTAGGAATAATATTGGCTATTGGGCTATTACCTTTACGCCGATATATTATTTTTTTCTTATTTATTTTGTTATTTATGTATTTTTCTTTTTTCGAACACTAAGAAGGGGGATGAGAGAAAACGAGGGGATTAAAAAGAATCAAATCAGGTTTGTATATTATGCCGGTCTTATTGGGTTTATTGGAGGGTCTTTTAATTTTTTACTTGATTTTGGCATTAATTATCCGATAGGGAATCTATTTGTATTTTTGTATGTAGCCTTTATCGCCTATGCTATAACACGGTATAGATTGATGGATATCAGGTCTATTATCCGAAAATCTTCTGTTTTCGCTTTGTTGATTGTGGCAATAGGATCGCTTTTTGTCCTTCTTTCCAGTCTGATTGCTCATATAATAGATTCTTTTGTCGGCAACGATTCGCTTCTTTGGTCAGGTTTAATTGTGGCGATAATTATTACCGCCATCTTCCAACCAATAAAAAGATTTTTGGAGTGGATTACCGATAAATTTCTTTTTACTAAGGACTACAACTCATCTGAGGTTTTGATAAATATTAACAACATCATATCTTCCACCATCGATTTGGATAAATTATTAGTGGCTGTATCCAAAAATTTGGAAACAGTTTTTCATTATTCCAAAATCGGATTTTTATTTATAGATAAAGAGAATAAAAAGGATCAATTGAAAATTTATTATCAAACAGGATTTGATGACAAGGTTTTGCGCGCCTTCAGCCAGGACAAGATTAAGGTTTTGCCTTGGTATTTCTCGGATAATAAGGAAATAAAGGTAATCGACGAGTTGAAAGCGCAATATGAGGCTCATGAATATCAGCCGAAGAGCGTGGAGTTGCTTTATGGCTTGTATGAGCTCAACATCTCTTTGGTTATTCCTCTTTTCGCCAAAGAAACCCTGATCGGCTTGATTGTTTTGGGCAACAAAAAATCTGGCGATCCATATAATAATGAAGATTTGAAGGTTCTCAATATTATCTCTGGACAGTTGGGGATTTCCATTGAAAATGCTCGTCTCTATGAACAGCAGAAAAATTTTAATATTCATCTTAGGGAAGAAGTCAAAAAAGCCACGGCTAAACTGGAAGGTGCCAACAAGGAATTGCAAAGACTGGATGATTCCAAATCGGAATTCTTGTCTATCGCTTCGCATCAATTGAGGACGCCACTGACAATTACCAAGGGCTATGTTTCCATGATGCAAGAAGGCAGTTTCGGCAAAGTGCCCAAGATAATCAAGGATAATCTGATCAAAATTTATACGGCCAACGAGAGATTGCTGAATTTAGTGGAGAATTTACTCGATATTTCCCGCATTGAATCTGGCCGTTTGGAATTTAATTTAGAGCCGGTAGATTTGGTGACTACGGTTAAGGCGCTAGTTTCTGATTTTCAGGCTAAAGCCAAAGAAAAGAAAGTTAAATTAGAATTTTTCCCTGATCCTAAGCTTCCGAAATGTTTGACCGATGCGCAGAAAGTAAAAGAAGTTATCTCTAATCTCATTGATAATTCAATTAAATATACCAATAAGGGTGAGATTGTCATTGGTATTCATCAAGAGAGTCAATCGCTAGTCTTCTCCTGTCAGGATACAGGCATGGGTATTGAGCCCGAAGATTTGCCGAGATTATTCAATAAGTTTGTGCGTGGCAAGGGCATGATGCAGGTACATACTGAGGGTACGGGTTTGGGACTTTATTTTGCCAGAGTGGTAATTGAGAATATGGGCGGGCGCATTTGGGCCGAGAGTCCGGGCAAGAATAGGGGGAGTAAATTTTCCTTCAGTCTGCCTCTAGCGGATAAGAAAAAAGCGAAAGTAATTAAAACAGTACAAAAACCCGCCTAGAAGCGGGTTTTTGGATTAGATAATGACTTATTCTGCCTTTTGACGAGTTTTGGTACTGTTTCTTTTCTTTAACTCCAAGACTATTTTATCTAAAGGTATATTTTTTTCAATCAACAAAATTAATAAGTGATATAGCAAATCAGACGACTCCTCAATAATTCTTTGATTAGATTCATTTTTGCCGGCAATAACAACCTCAGTGGCCTCCTCACCTATCTTTTGTACAATTTTATCTACGCCGTCTTTAAAAAGAGTTGCGCTGTACGAATTTTTTGGTAGTTCTTTCTTTCGTAAATTTAGCAAATAATATAATTCGGAAATAAATTTTAAGCCATTTTCAGCAGACTCTTTGAAGCAAGAATATTCTCCTGTGTGGCAGGTTGGACCGGCAGGTTTAACTTTAATAAGCAGAGAATCTGAATCACAGTCTGGTTTTATTTCCTTTACATATAAATAATTTTTACTCTCTTCTCCCTTCAGCCAAAGTCTATTTTTGCTTCTGCTGAAAAACCACATCCGCCCGGTACTTATTGTTTTTTCTAACGCTTCTATATTCACGTAGCCAAGCATTAACACTTTATCGCTAGATATATCCTGAATAATCACAGGAATCAACCCGTCCATCTTTTTCCAATTGATTTCTAATATTGGTTTTTTATTCATATACGAATACTAATATTATTACTTTTTAAATATTCCTTTAGGTCGCCAATTTTAATTTCTTGATAATGGAATAGGCTGGCAGCAAGGACCGCGCTAACATCAGTTTCGGTAAGTACTTCCAAAAAATCCTCTTTTTTACCAGCTCCGCTTGAAGCAATGATTGGTAAATTTGTCACCTGGCTTATGGCTCTAAGTAGTTCAATGTCATATCCTCGCTTTGTGCCATCCCGATCAAGTGAATTAACCAATAGTTCGCCGGCACCGCGTCGCTCCATATCCAGGCAAAATTCAATTGCGTCAATATTTGTTCGCTCTCTCCCGCCTTTTATATATATTTTCCAAGAATTGCCTTCACGTTTTGGATCCACAGAAATAACAATGCACTGTGAACCGAATTCTTGAGATGCACGGCTCACGAGATCAGGGTTGGTAATCGCGGCTGATCCAATAGATATTTTATCGGCTCCAGCTTTCAGAAGATTTCTAATATCATCAATCGCTCTTACGCCTCCGCCTACGGCGAAAGGGATGTTGATTTCTTTTGCGACACGGCCAACAAGATCAAGAAAGGTGTCGCGTTTTTCTATAGTTGCCATAATATCAAGAAAGACGAGTTCGTCAACCCCCTGTTCGCTGTACATTTTTCCCAATTCAACGGGATCGCCGGCATCACGGAGATTTTCAAAATTGGTTCCTTTTTTAACTCGCCCTTCTGCAATATCCAGGCAGGCGATTATGCGTTTAGTCAGCATATGTTTTTATTATTTTTTCATATTTCATTTTCCCGCCGAATATATCAAGGGCGGAGCCGACAGTGAAATTAATTTTTCCATTTCCTATTTGCTTTATTTTTTCAATATCGTCTATATCTTTAATACCGCCAGCATAGGTGACTGGGGTTATCGTTTGCTGACTTAATATTTTAAGCAAATCTTCGTCGATGCCAATTTGTTTTCCGTCGACATCTACATCGTGAATAAGAAACTCGTCACAATATATCGCAAGCAACTCAAGATTTCCTTTGTTTATTTCAAAGTCGGTAAATTTCTCCCATTTATTAATTACCGCATAGTAATCGCCATTTTGTTTACGGCAACTCAAATCAAGCACCAATCTATTCTTGCCAATTATATTAACCATGTTTATTAATTTATTAATATCCAGCTTGCTTTCTTTAAAAATATATGAGGCAACAATAACGTGACTGGCGCCCGCAATAATATATTCTTGAGCATTATCAGGGTTAATTCCACCGCCTATTTGTAATCCGCCAGGAAATGACTTCAAAGCTGATAGCGCCAGTCTCTTCGTTTTCTCACTTTGGTCAAGCATGATTACGTGACCGCCATAGAGATTGTCGTTTTTATATAAATTAGCAAAATAGGAGGCGTCTTGTTCAGAAACAAAATTTTCTTGCACCAAGGAATCACCCATTAAACTGGAGCCAACAATTTGTTTAACTTTGCCATTATGAATATCAATACAGGGCCTAAATTGCATATTATAACTTTAAAAAATTTTCTAATATTTTAAGACCAATACCCCCTGACTTTTCAGGGTGAAACTGTGTTCCATAAAAATTATTTTTTTTGATTATTGCTGCGGCTTTTGTTTTGCCATACTCATATGTAGCCAATATATTTTTTTCCTCTGTATCCACATAGTATGAATTGACAAAGTATGTATATATTGGATTTTGAATGTCTACAAACAACTGACAATCTTTTGTCGGTATAATTTCATTCCAACCGATTTGAGGAATTCGTTCGTCATTTGGAAATAATTTTACTCTACCCTCTAGTATTTCAAGACACTCAGTTTGGTCTTCCTCGGAAAATGGCAAAAGCAATTGCATGCCAAGGCAGATCCCCAAAAAAGGGTTTTTTATCTTTTTAATTATAACATCAAGCCCTTTTCTTTTCAGATCTTTCACCGCTGGCCTGGCTCGTCCTTGACCCGGGAAAATAACCTTATCTGCAGTAAGAATTTTTTCTGGATCGTCAGTTATTTCACATTCAAAGCCAAACCGCAAAAGCGCGTTGGCTACAGAGGCTACATTACCGGCGTTGTATTTAATTATGGCTATCATATTATAATTTTCCTTTAGTGCTGGGTAGCATATTTTTTGTTCGCGGGTCATTTTCAACTGCCATCTTTATGGTTTTGGCAAAGGCCTTAAATATTGCCTCTATTTTGTGGTGTTCATTGCGGCCGTATTTAACTTCAATATGCAAATTACATTGCATATTTTGGGAAATAGCCTCAAAAAAATCTTTCAATAATTCAGTAGGAAAATCCCCGACATATTCGCGTGCTGGCTGGTATTTAAACACTAGATAATTTCTTCCGCCTAAATCCATTGTTACTTGAGCAAGACTTTCGTCCATTGGCAGAACGAAGCCATATCGCCTAATCCCTTTTTTGTCCCCCAAAGCTTGCTTTAGGGCTTGGCCCAAACAAATACCGATATCTTCAACGGTGTGATGTTCGTCTACTTGCAAATCTCCATTGGTTTGAATATTAAGATCAATCAAGGAATGTTTGGAAAATAATCCAAGCATGTGATCCAAAAATCCTATTCCCGTGTTAATGGAATATTTGCCAGTACCGTCAAGATTAATTGCTATTTTGATTTGTGTTTCCGTTGTATTACGTGTAAACTTTGCGATTCTCATTTTCATATGTTTATTTTAAAAGTTGTGTTGGTTTTTATTTTAATAAATATTAATCCTAAATTTTTTGCGAATTTTTTATCAGCTTGGCTATTTCCTATTACGATGCTATCTATCCAGTTGATGTCTTTCATTTTTTTAAATTCATCCAATAAACCGGTCTTTGGCTTTCTGCAATCGCAGTTATCTTTTGGCAAATGGGGACAGATTAATATTTTTTCAAAAGTAATTCTATTTTCTTTCAACATTTCTAATAATTTATTCTGCGGAGAAATAAAAGTTTGTGTGGGAAACAAATTTGTACCCAATCCATCTTGATTTGAAACCATAACTAACTTATAGCCCGCTGACAGCAACTTTTTCAGCCCGCTAATTACACCTGGTAAAATTTTTAATTTTTCTATGCTATCAATTTGATAAGGAATATCGCCTGGCTTAGTGTCCTCGGGAGTCGGCTCATAAATTAAGGTTCCATCCCTGTCTATGAAGGCATATTTTATTTGTTTTCTTGGCATATTTTTTTGTATGTTGTTATGAATTCCTTGGTTTGTTTTGCCGTGCCAAATGTCAAACGTAATGTGTTATCAAAGCCGAACCCTTCTCTTGGACGAAGCAGAAAACCTTTCTTTTTTAATAGCTTAAATTCCATATCTGCATTTTTCGATTTAAGCAAAATAAAATTTGAATTGCTTGGATAAAAATCAACGCCTGAATCCTTAAAGAAATTTTCGATCATCGGTTTTGAAATTGCCATTACTTCGTTTAAGTAGGAATTTAAGGGATTTAAATTATCCAATATCGCTTGTACAGCAACTGCTCCAGCCATATTAACATCATATGGCCCCCTTACTTTTTTTAACTCACTAATAATCTGATTATTCGCAATAATATAGCCAACTCGTAATGCAGCCAACCCAAAAGCCTTGGAAAATGTTCTAATTATAATCAAGTTAGAATATTTCTGAATAAGCTTTACGGCTGACAGCTTTGAATATTCAAAATAAGCTTCATCTACCAAAACAATGGCCTCTTTTGCCTCAACCAAAATTTGCTCAATAGTATTAAGATCGACCAAAAAACCGGTGGGGTTATTGGGATTGCAGATAATTATAAGTTTAGTTTTGTCATTGACCGATTGTAGCAATTCATCTATTGGGAATGAACCATCTGCACTATCATACACAGGGGTAATAATTTTGTTTTCACACATTTGAGCACACTGATAAAACATGGCAAAACTAGGGCTTGGTATTATGACTTCATCATTGGCTTTGGTAAAAACGCGAAAGATTAAATCTATTCCTTGGTCAGATCCATTAGTAATCAAAATATTTTCTGTTTTTACTTCGGCATAATTTGCCACTTTCTGCTCAATATCATTATACTCAGGATAGCGCTGAAATTGGTTTTGTTCCGCAAAATTTAGTAATGCTAGTTTGACTACCTCTCCGTAAGGTTCCGTCCGTTCATTAAAATCCAACAAATATCCAGCATAAGAATTCCTACCCTCGATGGGCGGAGAATAGGGTTCCATTGCCTGTATATTTTTATTAGCTAAGTTTTGCATATTATTATTTGTTAAATCTTACATCACAAGAATATCTATGTGCCGGCAATTTCTCTGCATCGGCAAATATTCCTATCGTTTTTTTTATTTTTTTAAGACCTGCCATATCACAACTTTGATATTCCACTAACCGCATAAAGTCAAACACGGATAATCCGGAGAACATTTTGGCTGAACCGCCTGTTGGTAAAACGTGGTTAGCCCCCGTGGCATAATCACCGGAGGATTTACAAGTATAGTTTCCAATAAAGACCGAACCTGCGTTGATAATTTTCTTTGCTACCCGCAATGAATTTTTGGTCATAATTTGAATGTGCTCTGGCGCGTAGTCATTCGCAAAATCAATCGCTTCATCTAGTGAATCTACCAATGCGAATAGTCCGAAATTTTCCATTGAACTCCTGATATTTTTTTGCGTGGCAAATTGGGTAATATTTTGTTTTATTTCAAATAAAACTTTTTTGGCGAGTGTCTCTGATGTGGTAATCAATACGACAGCTCCATCGGGCCCGTGTTCAGCATCAGCCATTAAATCAGCGGCAATAAACCTTGGATCGGCGGTCTCGTCCGCAATAATAAATACTTCCGAAGGCCCAGCTGGCGAATCAATAGACACCTCACCACTCATAAAACTAGCGAGTTTTGCAGTAGTGACATAAGCATTGCCAGGTCCGACTATTTTGTACACTTTGGGCACAGTTTGCGTTCCATACGCTAGAGCGGCTATGGCCTGTACGCCACCAATTTTGTAAATCTCAGTGATGCCTAACTTATCTGCCGCTACCAACAGTTCTGAAGCTATTGAACCGTTTTTTTGTGGCGGTGTAGCAACTATAATGCGCTGGCAACCGGCAACTTTGGCGGGTATAGCATTCATCAAAATCGAAGATGGGTATAGCGCACGGCCACCTGGAACATATAACCCGACTTTTTCTATAGGTTGCCATTTCTTCCACACGCGAATGCCAGCATCCGGCTGAATAACTTTATTGGCATTTATGGCGATCTGGCCTTCATGCACTAAGGTTATGTTGCGTATAGATTGTTCAACCGCAGTTAAAAATTCTTTGCTAACCTTTGCATAAGCATTTTTTATCTCCTTCGAACTTACTTTAGTATTTAGCACATTAACTCGGTCGAATCTTTTGGTATATTTTCTAATAGCGTCATCACCATTTTTTCTGACATCGGCTATAATTTTTTGCACAGCAACAAACAACGCATCATAATTTTGTTTACTGCGGTTCATGACTTGTTTAAATTTTATATCTTGCTTAAATTCAGCAAGTTTTACTATTTCCATATTGGATTCTTTCTAAAATAATATTCTTTTTCTTATTATAATAAGGGCTTTCAATAAAAACTGCCTCCGACTCAAATATTGTAGCAATCGGTTCAAGTTCGTATGTCTTAAGTGTGTTTCCTGTCTGTACAATATCACATATAGCGTCTGACAAACCGAGCTTAGGCGTAATTTCTACAGAACCATTGATTTCTATTATAGAAGCATTGATATTGTTTTGTCGCAAAAAATCTTGCAGACTTTTTGTGTACGATGTGGCGATTCGTTCATCTTGTAAATTCTCGATTGTCCGCAGTGACGACTCACGGGGAGAGGCAATAATCAATTTGCACTTACCAAACCCCAAACGTTTTATAATATTATATCTTTCCCCTCTTTCATAAATGATGTTTTCACCCACAATGCCAAAATCGGCGACGCCAGCTTTGATATATTCAGGGATATCAATATTTCGCACAAAGAGAATCTCGACCGGAGCATTGGTACATTGAATAATCAATTCTCCCAATTGTTCCTTTTTGAATTCAAATCCCAACGAACGGATGAAATTCAAACTCGGGTCTTGTAATCGCCCCTGTTTTTGAATGGCTATGCGTATATTCTTTGCTGAGGTCATAAATTTGTGTAACCTTTGAAATAACTATCCAACTGTGACTGCGGAATTGTTTTCTGCTTGCCAGTATCCATATTTTTTATAGTAATGGCATTTTCTTTAACCTCATCTGGACCGCACAAGACAACAAATCGAATTTTTTTCTTATTGGCATAGGCAAACTGTTTTTGCAATTTAGCAGGTTCAAAATATATTTCTGTATCAATGCCCGTGCTTTGCAATTGATTCCAAACCTCAAGTGATTTAGGCAAGGTCTCTTCATCAAAGTAGATAACGAGCACTTCGGAGTTGAGCCTAACATCATTCAATAATCCAAGCGTTTCCATGGCTACAACTATGCGGTCGAAACCAAAGGCTACGCCAACGCCGCTAAACTCTTCTTGAGTAAACAGACCGCATAAATCGTCATATCTGCCACCCGCGCAAACCGCTCCAATATCTACGCCATTGACGTATACTTCATAAATAATACCAGTATAATAATCAAGACCTCGAACAAGACTGGGGTCAAACTCCAAAAATGTTTCTGATATCCCGGCCTGGGAGCAAAGTCGCAGAAAGTTTTTTACTTCTTGAATATCATATTTTTCTAGCTTCTCAACTTTTTCTGAATTTGTACCGGTAAGCAACGTAGCGTCCAAGATATTTTCAATAGTTTTTTCATCACAAATCAGCTTCATTTCTTCTATCACGCCCGCCCGCCCTATCTTATTGAATTTATCTAAGGCGCACATAACAGCTGGTTGATCTTCCTGCTTAACCATCAAAGAGTCTAAAATGCTATTGATAAGTCGACGACTGTTAATTTTGATAATAAATTCTTTAAACCCAAGTTTTTCAAATACTGCAAGCATGGCTTTGGCTATTTCGGTTTCAGCCAATAAATTTTTGGTTCCGATGATATCAATATCGCATTGAGTAAACTCCCGATAGCGTCCTTTGGCCGGCTTGTCCGCTCGCCACACTTTTGAAATTTGGTAACGTTTGAATGGCATAGGCAGTTGGGAGTAATTGGCAGCAACAACACGGGCAAACGGCACTGTTTGATCAAAACGCAATACTATATCGCGCCCCCCATTATCTTTGAATCTATATAATTGTTTAGAACCCTCATCTCCATATTTGCCAAGCAATGTCTCAGCATATTCTATGGCGGGAGTGTCAATACAATCATAGCCGAAACGTTCAAAAACGGAAGTTATTTTTTGTTGCACAAGATTACGTCGCGCCATTTCTTCAGGTAAAAAATCGCGCGTACCTCTAAGTATTTTGGGTTCAATTATTTTGTTTGTTTTTTTCGTCATATTATTTATTTTTTGATGCTGGTTTGGTAGTAAACATAACGTAATATATATTTTTTTATTTTAATTTTTAATATTATTACGGAAATCTCCACTGGGGTGCCCAACGGGAGTTGAACCCGTATCACGAGATTCACAGTCTCGCATATTAACCGTTATACGATGAGCACCCCAGTGGAGATTTCCTTGGCATGCCAAATAAAAAATCGCCGTGTTGGCGATATTTGACCTCAAAGTAAAACTACTCGCAGTTTTTACTCGAGGTCACTTATGATGATGATTATTGTTTGTAATTGAATTTAGATACATATTGTTTTAATGTACTAACACATTACCACAAGATTGTTTATTTGTAAAGTCCCAGGCTGTGGAGAACTTTATATTAAGTTTTTTAACATTTCTCTGTAACCGCCTTCCCCGTGTTTTATCCAATAGGCAATGCGCGTTATAGTGGTTGTACTTAACCCTGTTTTTTGTGCTATATCCCTATATGAAACGCCTTTATGAATCAATTTCGCCGCTTCCCACCTGCCAGCGAGAGACTCTATTTCTTCAATTGTGGCAATATCTCGTAGAAAATTAAGTAGGGTAGCCTTATTTTTGATAGATAAGATTACATTTGCCAATTCGTTAATTTTTTTATTCCTCCAATTTTGCATATAATTTTTTGAATTAATACATTTATTTCTTCTCCTCAATCTCTTTCTTAATCTCCTTAATAAACTCATCCGTCTTCTTCGCGCCCAAATCTCCTTCGCCTCGTTTACGTACTGCTACAGACTTGCTTTCTACTTCTTTCTCGCCAATGACCAGGATATAAGGTGTTTTTTCTTTCTCTCCATTTCTTATTCTTTTGCCTAGTGATTCATTGCTGTCATCCATTTCCACCCTGATGCCATTTGAAAGCATTTGCTCTTTTACTTCTTTGGCATAATCAATAAATTTTTCAGAAACAGGAATGATCAAGGCCTGGACAGGGGAGAGCCAGGTTGGGAAAGCACCGGCGTAGTGCTCAATCAAGAACGCCATGGTTCTTTCCAGACAACCGATTGAAGAACGATGGATAACTATTGGTCTTTCTTGTTTTCCTTCTTTATCCGTAAAATATAAGTCGAACCGTTCTGCCATTACAAAGTCGTATTGGACGGTGAAAGCAGTTTCCTCGCTACCCGAAATTTTTTTGACTTGAATATCTATTTTCGGACCATAAAATGCAGCTTCATTGGCAGCTTCATAAAATGGCGCCTTAGCTTCGGTCAGAACTTCACGCAAGACATTTTCAGCATAGTCCCAAGAGGCATCATCCTTGTGATATTTTTTGGTATCAGAGCGGTCGCCGAGTGACAAACGATAACGATAATCCTCACCCTTAGTTAACCCCAGCGTTCCGTTGATAAAATCAATTAGCTCAAGAACTTCTTTGATAACCTGTTTGGCCTGATCTTTGGCGGCAATGATATGGGCATCGGCGAGACAGAACATTCTGACGCGAGTCAGTCCGGATAATTCTCCGCTTTTTTCATAACGATATTGGTGGGCAATCTCACCGATACGATAGGGCAACTCACGATAACTGTGCGGCTGCGATTTGTAGAACATAAAATGATGCGGGCAAGTCATCGGCTTAAGGATCAGTTCTTCCTCGTCAATTTTCATCACCGGGTACATGGTGTCTTTGTAGTACGGATAGTGTCCCGATTTTTTATATAAATCAACTTTGGCCAGATCAGGAGTGACGACATGATGATAGCCACGCTTCAACTCTTCATCGATGGTGAATCTTTCTAATTCTCTTTTGATGGTGGCGCCTTTCGGTCCGAATGTGGGCAAGCCCTTGCCGACCAAATCAGAAAAGACAAACAATCCAAGATCTTTGCCCAGTTTGCGGTGATCTCTTTTCTCGGCTTCTTCCATCATTTTCAAATATTTTTGCAATTCGTCTTTGGTCTCAAATGCAATCCCATAAATTCTCTGCAACATTTTGTTTTTCTCATCACCGCGCCAGTATGCTCCGGCAATTGTGGTCAGCTTAAAGGCGTTAGGATTAATTTCTTTGGCGGATTCGACATGCGGGCCGGCGCAAAGATTATCAAGATTGCCAGATTTATAGAAACTGACTTGTTTTTCTCCACGCGCCTTTAGATCGTCGATGAATCCGGTTTTGTAAGGATCATTCTTATAAAATTTGTAAGCTTCATCGAAATCGACATTGTGCTGAACGAATTTAATGTTTTCTTTGATTAATTCTCGCATTCGTTTTTCCAGCTTCGGCAGAATTTCCGGCGTAATAGCTTCCGGTAAATCGAAATCTTGATAGAAACCATTTTCAATCGACGGCCCAACGCCTAGGCCAGCATCGGGATATAACTCTTGAACCGCTATGATCATTAAATGCGCCAATGAGTGGCGGATCTTGTCTAATTTTTCATCAACTTGTTTTGCCATATTATTTTTGTTATTTTAATTTTTTTATAATCATCTTTGATTAGACTCATATTAAGGTCATCATGGAATTTACCATTGCTATAAAATGCTTTTCTGCTGATTCCTTCTTTTTTAAATCCGCATCTTTGGTAGCATTTGACGGCCGCAATGTTATTGGGTAGCAAGCTAAGTCCGATTCTATTATATTTCAATTTATTAAAATAATATTTACATAATGTTTTTATGGCATCAGTGGCGTAGCCCTTATTCCAGAAGTTTGTTTCCCCGATATTGATTCCCAGTTTTGCGCTTTTGTGTCGATGGCTGATTTCTCTCAGTTGGATTTCTCCAATCAACTCGTTATTCTCGGTAAATATTACTAATGGCAGGGAATCATCGGATTTTCGTCTTTTAATAATGGCTTGTTTAAGTTTTTCTTCTGAAGGAGATCCAAAATCTTGGTACCGGGCGACTTTGGGGTCGTTATACCATTTATATCTCGCTTGAGCATGTTTCGGCTCCATGGGTTTTAAGATGACTTTTTTGCCTTTTAGAATTGGTGCGATCATATAATTATTTAAACAAATGGTTTACTTCCTGGAAAATTTTTTCAGCCCACAATAGATAATCGCCAGCTTCCTTTTCGGAAATCAGTACGCCACCGTTGTATAAATCGCGGTTTCTTTTGCTTCTCATTTCTTCTCCGATTATCTCAATTTCTTTATCATTCATAAATTCAGAAAGTTTTTGGATTAGCTCAATGTGATGGCCTTGCCTGGCTTTTACTCGAAGATTGTTTTTGGCGCAAACGGCTATAGCTAATTTCAGAATCGCCTCATAACAGAATTTGAAAACCACCTCAGGCTCATAGTCTTTTTTGGCGATTGCCAAATTATGAAGCGCTGATTGGAAATAATCATTTATCTGGCTTTCAGTGAATTGGAAATTTTCAAACATTTAAAGCTTAAATTATTTTAATCATTTTGCCATTAAAAATATTTTTCAAAAAAGGATCTTTCTTTTTTTGTTTGGCTTTATATTCCTGTTCGGTTAAATCTACAATATTTAATTCTCTTTTTAGCCTTTTTTGAAGCGGTAGAATCAGTCGCTTTGCTTCCAACGAGGAGTGTTCGCCTATGAGCAGGATGTCTATGTCGCTTATGGCATCGAAATTGCCTTTGGCGTAAGAGCCGAAGATGTAAGCCGTCTTCAATCCGCGCAGTCCTTTCAATGATTTGGCGAGCAAATTTTTCAGGCCGTAGCTGTTTTCATAAATTTTTTTTGTTTCCGGAAGAAGCGGATATTTGAGGTTGAGGGAATAATATCTTTGATTGCCGGAGAAGGAAGATGATAGGAAACCTTCTTTTTCTAATTCGTTTAGCTTTCGAGAAAGATTGCCCGGATCAACTTCAATAATCCTGGCCAGTTCATTGATATAATTCCTGGCTTGGGAATTGACGAAGAAATAATCCAGCAGTTTAATGGTAATTTGCGATTTAAAACTAATCATAATTATTTTTTATTATTTACAATAGTTATTGTATATTATTACAATGATTATTGTCAAGTCGCTAAAACGAATTAAAAAACTCCCATCACAATTATACGCTAATTATAGCATATACTTGGGACGAGAGTATTTCCCGCGGTTCCACCCAGGTTCTTTTTAAAATGTCATTGCGAGCGTAGCCGTAATCGGCGTAGCGTGGCAATCCCGCGGGATCCCCACGGTCGGTTGATTACAACCTTCCTCGGGATGACAGTTAAAAAGCACTTATTCTGTCAGCTTAGTACGCCTCGGGCGTATCCTATATTTGGAGAACACTTGGTAGGTGTTCCAATCGCTTAATATATTTATACCTCAAATCAATAGAAAAATCAAGGTTGCGTATAATGCCAATTAAGCTATAATTAATTCAAGATTAATTTCTAATTATTATGGATATAATAGGTGGAGATCTCAAGCCCAATAATTCAAGTGAGTTAGAAGAATTGGGCATTACTCGTGGAGACTTGGATAATTTACAAAATCCTGATGCCAGTGGGCTTTCTGGGAAAGTATTTTTCATGGAGGCCAAGGATGGCAGGAAGTTGGCGGTGAAAAAGGGATTTAATGGAGATGAAGGAAGAATGGAGAAAAATGCACTTGAGCTCTTGGCTGGCAGAGAAGCTTTGAATCGGAAAGTTGCGCCACAACTTTATTATTTTGATCCAGAAGGCGGAATCATGATTACGGAAAAAATTGAAGGGCAAACGCTTGATGAAGTTGAAAATCCGGATTTATCTGGCATGGGTGAGACATTGGGCGAAGTGCACAAAACCAAATATCCTTTTTTCACAAACTCTCTTCAAGAGAAGGGCGTTGGTACTCAAGAAGAATATCTGAAGACGAAAGTGCGAGCCTTGAAGGCCAGAGCTGAGGGATTGAATGAGTTAATTGCTCAAAGAGGTGTAGACTTTGTCCAAGGAGTAAATAGAATAATCGAACATTTCAAGGAGTTGGCTGAAGAAAATGGAGAGTTTTTTCAGGAAAACGAATTCGCTTTGATTCATAATGATTTGAGCTTTGATAATGTGATTCAGTCAGAGCAAGGACCGGTAATTATAGATTGGGGTAATTCTTCGATTGGCGATAGCGCTTTGGATATCGCCAAAATGTTTGCCAAGAATAATTTATCTCACGAAAAGCAAGAAGAAATTTTTGATTCATATTCGGCTACGGTGGATGATGAGACTTTGCGTCAGCGAGTACAGATTTATTATCCTATGGCCAAGTTGAATTCTTTGTTTACTTGTTTGAAGCGGATCCAAGATGGGAATATTAAGCCGAAGAAGGGGGAAGAGAGATTGGCGCGGGATTATGAATATTTAATGTCTTTAATTAAAGAATAATTTGCAAGAAGTCACCTAATGCGGATGTTTTAAGCACACACATTTTGCACTCTGGCTAGGACTTCATTTGGAGTAAGTCCCTCTAGGGCGCAGTGTTCTAGGTTATTATAATAATTATTCCAGATTTTAATAGCTCTTCTTAATCCTAATACAGTTTTGTATCTTC
>CAIPBY010000008.1 GCA_903863425.1 Candidatus Buchananbacteria bacterium
AGTTGACGTTTGCGATCGAGTAGAGAAACGCTACAACGACATGCAGGACATGGAATTCACTATTCAAGAAGGCAGATTATTTATTTTACAAAATAGAAATGGTAAGAGAACTGCAGCTGCGGCCGTCAGAATCGCCGTGGAAATGGTCTCTGAGGGTATGCTTTCCAAAGACGAAGCCTTGCTTAGAGTAGATCCAAATCAATTAAATCAATTACTTCATAAGCAGTTAGATGTCAAAGCCAAGAAAGAAGCCGAGGTGATTGCCTCAGGACTTCCAGCCTCTCCAGGAGCGGCCGTAGGTCAAGTAGCATTTACTGCTTCTGACGCGTATGCTAAGGCTCAAAGCGGGATGGATGTAATCCTAGTTAGAATTGAAACTTCTCCGGAAGATATTGACGGCATGCATAGCGCCAAGGGAATTCTCACGGCGCGAGGCGGAATGACTTCTCACGCGGCCGTAGTAGCTCGAGGAATGGGCACTTGCTGTGTGGCAGGCTGTGGAGATATTATCATTGATGAGAAAGCCAAGAAGTTGACTATCAAAAAATCTGGCGTGGAGATTAAAGAAGGTGATTTCATTAGTCTTGACGGTTCGGAAGGTAATGTCTATATGGGCAAATTAGCCACGCAGGATCCTGAATTATCCGGCGCTTTCGGAACTTTGATGTCTTGGGCTGATGAAGCCAGGAAAATCAATGTTAGAACTAATGCTGATACGCCAAATGATGCGAGAGTTGCCAGAAAATTCGGCGCTGAAGGAATAGGACTTTGCAGGACAGAGCATATGTTCTTCGACGGAGAGAGAATCAAAGCTGTCCGAGAAATGATTTTGTCCGCAGATTTGGAAGGTAGGAAGAAAGCCTTGGCTAAACTACTTCCATTTCAGAAGGAAGATTTTATTGGCTTATTCCAGGCCATGGACGGTTATGCGGTAACTATCAGATTACTCGACCCACCGCTTCATGAATTCTTACCCACAGCTGAGAAAGATATTTTCGACTTGGCCAGAGAGATGGAAGTGGATACCGGAACGCTCAAAGCCAAGATTTCTGAACTGCATGAATTCAATCCTATGCTTGGTCATCGCGGTTGCCGGTTGGCCATTACTTATCCGGAAATTTACGATATGCAGGTGACTGCTATCATTGAGGCGGCGATTGAGGTTTCTAAGCCATGCAATTGCTGTGGCCGGTCAACTCCAGTCAAACCGGAAATCATGATTCCTCTCGTTGCGACTACCAAAGAATATACTATTATCAAAGATAGAATTATCGAAATTGTGGAATCCAAGATGAAGGAAGCCGGAGTGAGCATTGCGTACAAAGTCGGTACTATGATCGAGGTTCCTCGCGCCGCTCTAGTCGCTGACAAGATTGTCGAAGGCGGAGCTGAGTTCTTCTCATTTGGTACCAATGATTTGACTCAGATGGGTGCAGGACTCTCCCGTGATGATGCCGGTAAATTCCTCAAGGAATATGTTAATCAGAATATTTTTGAATATGATCCATTTGAAGTGCTTGATCAAGAAGGTATCGGTGAATTGATTAGAATCGCTATCAAGAAGGGGAGAAGTGTGAAGGGCGACCTCAAGATTGGTATTTGCGGAGAGCATGGCGGAGAACCAAAGACTGTGGAATTCTGCCACCGAGAGGGTTTCAACTATGTTTCCTGCTCGCCTTTCAGAGTGCCAATTGCTAGATTAGCTGCTGCTCAAGCAGTAGTTAGAGAGAGGATGAAGAAGTAATTATCTAGTTTAAAATAAAATTTTGTAAAAAAAATCACGCCACGCAGAATTGTCTCTCTGCGTGGCGTTTGTCTCTTGACGTCGCTCCTCATTGATGGGCGGCGTTTTAATCTTCGTCGACCGTTTCGTCGACAATGACGGTGATGTTGGCTTGACTGCTGACGGCGAAGAAGCATTCGCGGCCTTTCTTGCTTTGAATCTTGCGTCGGTCGCTGGCCTTGGTGGGGGTGCCACGAAAACGATGTTCTCCGGAAACGGAGGTTGACACGTAATAGCCGCGCTTGAATGTCAGCTTCACGCATCTGTTGCTCCTCGTACCATCGATCTCAGAGTACAAGGTTGTGACAACCGGCGGATTAAACCGGCAATAGGCTCCCGGAACAAGATTCGGTTTGGGCGGGGCTACGGGGTTTGGTTCTTCTGCGTCGGGAGTCCATAGCGACGTCGCTACGGGTGGAGGAGTCCATAACCGCAACGGTGGCAATATAAGTCTGCCGGTAGAAGTCGGCCGTTGATCGGGGTCTAGTTCGACATGCGCGCCTCCCACGAAGTCCACATGGAAGCGGCATTCGATCGTAGTGCTCTCTTCGTCGCACTCGGGTCTTCCCCAAAAGGCGTGCAGGCCTCGTCCATTTTCCTCTCTGTAGCCTAGATACAGACCCCTCAAAAAACTCAGGTCGGGTATCATTTGTAGTTCGTCGTATGCCGTCGGCTCCCTGGAAATAAATCCAGTTACATGCTCAAACGTTTGCCAAAAGCGGTAATATTTCCCCTCAATGAGGTACTGGCAGGCAGCTGTGTTATTTGCTGCTTGCTCTGGTGTTAATTCCGTAAATCGCATTGCTCTCCCTCCTTTCTCAGAAGTGGAATTGGTTGCGGTTATTTTTTACAGTACAGTACTTACTTAACTTTGTTATTCAAATCAACATTAATGCATTATACTATGGTTGTGCCTATTTGTCAAGATTGGGCGTTAATTTTGTTTATTAATAATTAAAATTTATTCAATTTTAGATAATAACAGCCAAAATGCTTGACAATGTTGTGAAAATGTGATATAATTGAATATTGGTGGTATATTGAAGAGTAGTGTCTAAACGTGGCCAGAAAGCCACAGAAACGGAGAAATCATGAAGACAGTAGTTGCTCTTTTTGCGGTGGTGCTGGTGTTGATCGCAGTTGGTTGTATCGGTTTGAAAAAACATGTACAACCGACACGGAAGGCGTCGGAGTTTGTCCAGGAGATGCAGCAGAATTTCCAGGAGAAATTTGCCACCGACAAAACGGCCACGGAAATCGCTAGCGGTACTATAACGCTAGCAGTCGCCCCAGACGACCAGGTAAAAGAAGTTTCTTTCTTCGCCTGGTATGATGAACGTGGCGGTAGGGTTTCCGTCGCCATCGATGCTGAGGCCAGTAAGACGGCCTTGAGTGGAATGGTAAAATACATTATCCGGCACCCTGGAGTGGTGCTGGACGAGAACCCCCACATTTTCCTCCTTCCTTTGACAGTGGTCATGGAGAAAGAAAGTAGTTACCCACAGTGGTCTGGTCACGACGGGTACGCCGAAGTCGTGGGGGATCACGGAGAAAGGAAAACCTTACTCTGGCTGGAGTACGAATCTTCAGCCGAGGCAAAGATAGGGTTGCCCTTGGTCTTCAAGAAGTTGAAAGACCTAGGGGCGATTAAAGGGAGTCGAGGCGAGAAAGCCACGACTAAGTAAGGTATGGACAAGCCATACCTATCCTGCAAAAAACGACGACCCGCTGTTTGTTTCCACAAGAACAGCGGGTCTTTTTAATTGAGATTATTTTTCATGGCTTATTGAGTGGCTTATCGGTTAGCAATATGCAAAAGACCGCCAGTACAACCATCTGTACCACCAGTTATCCTCTCTGATGCAGTACATTCTCTGATTGTGCTAAGCCCGGCGCTAGTTGCGGCATTTTTGAGTATTTCAAGCTTATTTTGATCAGTACATCCCGACTCAGTGAAGCCACTTCCCATACAACAAAAATCAATTGCTTGACCAGTTATATGAGGTGAAGTGGGGTTTTTTGGTCTAGGCCCCATACTACTTTTAATTGTGCATCCCGCCAATGGCGAACCAGCAGGCAATTGACAACCACTACCAACTAAGCCACTTAACATGGCTGCGGTTTTTGCAATTAAATCCGCCTGACCAGTGGCCTTTCCAAAAGGGCCGAAAGCATAATCAGTTTGTATATCTGTGGGTAATATTTTTGTGCCATCACATTTAGTGCTAGAAAAATCCGGTGCAAAGCAAGTTGAACACGCCTTATGAAATGATTTGTCTAGACCGGTTTGACTAGCCAAAGCGCACAGGCAACTTTTCTTACAAGCATAGGCAGAGGCGGGAAGGCTATATTTCTTGCAACTATTTATGGTTTCTTGTATTGATTCATTTGTGTAGCTCGGATCAGCTTTGCCAGAGGCAAGGGAGTTTTTTAATTGAGAACATAAATCTAATCCTTCATGTGCTGCTTCGTCACGCGAAAGACTGCTTGGACATATTGCCAAAAAGCCAGGAAAATTTCCTGCTGGCACACTATTATATATTTGTGGGGAGCCTGGGTATCCTGTGTGAAGATGCGCATTGCAATTGCAATTACCACAGAGGTCGCATGAAAAACTATCGCGCTCTACCATATAACCAGTAATATACCCCTTTTTTAATTCATCTAAAACGCTGGATGAATTCTTGCTCCCAGTATTGTCAAGTATTGGCACTGTCGAACTACAATTATTAAACAGTGTACAAATTTTAAGAGCTAGTGTATTTGCGGTTGTTTGATTTCCACCAGAAGATTTAGCTATATTAAAACGGCAATTACTTAATGCTAGGGAATCGTTCTCCATATTAGAACAATTTGTCACGGTATTAATTAGATTGTATATACCAAAATTGACTTGATTTTGACAAGTTAGACTCTTTGAAATGTCATTATTAACTTTTGCATTACAAACCTGTTGCACGATAGCTTCTTTTTTTGTCATGTCATAACTGCAAGCCATTAGACATTCAGTCGAGGTGGGACTGCCCTTTGGATTACCCATGGCTGTACTGCAATAATAACCGACCTTGCCAAAGGCATCGAAGCCATGACCGCTAACATTTATGAAGCTGACTCTAATTGGATTAGCGCAATCATTGGCGTATTGTGTGCCAGTGCCATATTTGGCATTACAGGAATTTTTGACGCAGTTTAGGCGATCAGCGTCAGTGCTATTATTATACCCGCATGAATTCATACAGCTAACAGACAATGGGTCTAAAGTACCACAATTAGGAACAACGCTTGCCATCTTAATTATCGAAGAGAAATTATAAGCGCCCAGAGAAACAAAAAATCCTAACGCGACGGATGCTAGGACGATAATAATGGCAATTAAATAAACGGCTTGGAAAGTCGAGGTTTCGCTTTTGGCGATAATGGATTTTTTCATATTTGGATTTTAATAATTGTGTTAATTATAACATTTATTTCTTTAATATCAAATGTTAATCTTTATCTCAAACCCACCTTTTTAAAAAGGTGGGGCCAAAACGCAAGCGTACAAAATCATGGCCAATTTTCCCTGCACTCACTAAGGCACATGCGCTCCTGCTGGAGCTATATGTGCCTTTTAACGCTCGTGCTTAGGAAAAATTAGCACAATATTTTGTAATGCTTGCAGGGATGCGGGTGCCTGCATTTCTCCCTCCCTTTACGAAAGGGAGGGTTGGGGAGGGTTTAATTATTCAAATTTAGCTAAAAATAACCAATACACCTTGACAAAATTAGCTAAGTTTGCTAAAGTATAAGGTCTGTTCTTTACAGAAGAATAGTTTGAGTATTAAGTCTTTAGTGCCGTGATTGGCCGCTTATGTGTCAGTCGTGGTTTTTTGTGTAGTGGAAGGCAAGACGAATAAGAGGTGTTCAAGAATGAAGAAGTTTATGGTTACCATGTTGGCGGTTGTGTTCGGCGTGTTGGCGACGGGGTGTCCGCATCAGGCGACTCCAGGAGGAGCGGCCGACGCGGTTTCGATTCCGCCTCCGGCTCGGACGCCGGTTACGCTTCCGGAGCCTAACCCGGCTCCGACGGGTTACTTTCTATTGAAGCTGAATTTGCTCGGCGACGGAGCCAAGGCACTCAGCGACGAGCAGTTGGCCAGGATCGGCCAGCGGTATCTCGACATGATGGCGGCCAAAAGCGGTGTACCGCAGAAGGCGGTCAGCAACGACGAGCTTATCGCTATCGGGCGGACGTTCGTGGAAGAGGCCGATCAGGTATGCGCTTATCTCTATTCTCCACTTGCCCGTGGCAAGTCGGAAGAGAAAGGCGGTGGAGGTGGTCTGTCGTTTTGTGCCACGATGCAGAACGGCCAAGCGATTTTGGATAGTCGAGAGCAGGATATATATATCCCACTAGGATCGTACGATCTATGCGTGGATATCTATTTCAATGGTTGTATTTTGCTCTTCGGCAAGCCCGAAGGCGACGGACTGGTGCAGATCAACGGCGGAGAGAATACGGCCGAAGTCGAGTTCAATTTCATGTCCGACTACTGGGTCGGCGTGACTCTAGGCAATCTTCCCATGGCTTTCGCCAAGGGCGGGTCGGTGAAGCTGATCTCCGCGTTTTATCCTCAGAGTACGAGTTACTTTCTGAATGGGGATGGAACGATGGGCTTCTCATTCAATGGGCCGGTGCAATTCACCGGCGGGACGGTCATCTTCATTGATCCGGCGGGCGAAGCCTATGTAGACCCCGCGACGCAGAAGCCGTATGCCTTCGACCTTCAGATTGACATGGGCAGGGACTATGGTCGAGGCATCATCGTGGATTACGTGCCGTCGCCGAGTATTGCGACGCTCGAGATCAATTCGACATTCGCCTTTTTGACGCACATTCTTGTTAATGGCCAGGTTGTAGACAACTCTTGGGACCTTCCCAATGCGTTGTTCTATGCTGGGCAGAACGTGGAAATGCTCATTCCGGGCGGTGATTTCTATCTCGGCAATGTATGGCTCCCGCCAAACGTCGCGACGATCAAGATTCTCGGAAGAGACGTGTTGACGTCGCGTGTTCACGGACGGTTCACGTGGGATCGTTTCGGCACGCAGAAGGGCGGTGGATCAATACCGACAGTCGTCGATACGACGCCGGTGAACACGTTGACAATCGATAGTATTACGATTATCGACGAGACGTTTGTCGAATACGACGATTATTCGAATGCTACGGTGTTCGCGCAAGGCGTGGACGGTGTCACGCTGACGAATTGTATGTTTGTCGCAAATAGTCGCGCGATCAGTCTGAATTACGTGGCCGTCGCCACGATCGAGCATTGCGACTTCCTCGGGAATGAGCCGTTTACTGGTGCTGCGATTGAGGCTTCCAATTGCGGTCCGTCGCCTGTGAGTTTGAAAAACTCGATCATCGTCCATTTCCCAATGGTTGTTTCATATAACAATCTGGGAACATATGCAGGTTTCTATAACTGCATATGGGATATCGAAACGAGTTACACAAACCAGGGTGACGCGATTCCTTCGAGCTTCATAGTCGCCAACCCGATGTGGGAAAACATCGCGGAGCACAACTTCATGCTGAAGCCGGGATCGCCGTGTATTCTGACGGGTGACGATGGCGCTGATAGGGGCGTCACGTTCAAGGGCAAATAGCTCCACGGCCCACCCCTGGTATTCAAACTATTTAACAACAACGTCGCCGCGATTCTGAAAGGAAATCGCGGCGTTTTATTTTTCATTAACAAAATATTAATAATGTGTTATTATAATAGGAGCAAGAAACATATGATCAAGGTAGTTAATTTAACCAAAAAATTCGGTGACTTTGTGGCCGTTGACGATATCTCCTTTGAAGTGGACAAGGGAGAGGTATTTGCTTTCCTTGGTCCCAATGGCGCAGGCAAGACTACCACCATCAAAATGCTCACCACTTTGCTCAAACCCACCAGCGGAGCCATACTTATAAATAGCATTGATCCTTTGACTAACCAAGCTAAGGCCAGGAAAGCTTTCGGCATCACTTTTCAAGATCAAAGCTTAGATGATGAATTGACGGCTTGGGAGAATATGGAATTTCATGGCGTGCTTTACGGCGTACCCAAAAAACTTAGAAGAGAAAGAATCGAGGAATTGATGAAAATCGTGGAATTGTGGGATCGCCAGAAGAGCTTGGTCAAGGAATTCTCTGGCGGCATGAAAAGGCGTTTGGAAATTGCGAGAGGTCTTATTCATCATCCGGCCATAATTTTTCTTGATGAGCCGACTTTGGGGCTTGATCCTCAAACTAGGAATCACATTTGGGATTACATTAAAAGCTTGAATGAAAAGGAAAGCATCACGGTATTTTTCACGACTCACTATATGCCGGAAGCCGAGAAAATGGCTTCAAGGATTGCTATTATTGATCATGGCAAAATAGTGGCTCAGGGCTCAGCGCAAGAATTAGAACAGAAGACTTCCACCTCAAATCTCGAGGATGCCTTCTTGGCTTTGACCGGCAAAGATATTCGCGTGCAGGAGGTTAGCGGGACGGACAGAATGAGACAGAATAGAAGAATTTGGAGAAGATAATTAAAAAATCATGAATGCTATATATATCCTTTGGATAAGACAATTGAAACGATATTCCAGATCAAAAGCCCGGATGATCAGCTCGCTCGCCCAGCCCTTGATGTTTTTATTGGCCTTGGGCTTCGGTTTCGGGCCGATTTTTGAGAAGGCCGGACAGGGAAGTTATATTGAATTTTTGGGCCCGGGCATTGTGGCTATGGCGGTTATCTTTACAGCCATATTTTCTGGTATGGAAGTTATTTGGGATAGGCAATTCGGATTTTTGAAAGAGACTTTGGTCGCTCCGGTATCTAGGCTCAATATCATGATTGGTCGAACTATGGGAGGCGCTACGGTCGCTAGTATCCAGGGTGTTGTGGTATTTGTGCTGGCTATGATCGTCGGTTTCAGACCTTACTCGGCGGGAATGTTGGGAATAGCTTTTCTTTTTATAATTCTAACCGCAGTCGTTTTCACGGCTCTGGGCACGGCCATTGCTTCCAAGATGGAAGATATGCAGGTTTTTCCCATCATTATGAATTTTATTGTCATGCCATTATTTTTTCTCTCAGGTGCCATTTTCCCCTTGAAGAGTTTACCAGCAGGAGTGCAGTTTGCAGCACGATTCAATCCTTTGGTTTATGGCGTGGACGGCTTGCGTGGAGCCTTGGTTGGAGCTAGCGATTTTGGCATCATGAATGATTTTATAATTCTCATCCTTATCGCCGGCGTGTTCATGGCTATCGGCGCTTGGTTGTTTTCCAAGATTGAGATATAGTTTATTTTTTTAAGGAAGTCCTCATTTTGGGGATTTTTTATTTTTCTTAATGTTTGTGGTAATATTATAAAAATACAACTCTCACTCGTCATTCCGGAATTTTGATGTAATCGTCAAAATATCCGGAATCCAGCCCTGAATTTTTTAACCTGGATCCCGGATCTCCGCTCCGCTACGTCCGGGATGACGATTTAAAAAAGATTTTTTAATTTATGTTAAAATTAGAAGAATTACAAAAAAAGATCAAATCTTTTGCCAATCCGACCAAAGCTCAGCTTTTGCAAAGGTTTTTTAAGACTGGTAAGGGTGAGTATGGCGAGGGAGATGTCTTCTTGGGTATTGTGGTGCCGTTGCAGAGAGAAATTTCTAAGGGATTTGTGGATTTGGCCTTGATTGATTTGCAGAAATTAATCAAAAGTAAAATTCATGAGGAAAGGATGATAACTCTTTTTATTTTGATTAAGAAATATAGCAAGGCC
>CAIPBY010000009.1 GCA_903863425.1 Candidatus Buchananbacteria bacterium
AAGAATTTTTTGTTGGAAAACTGAATCAAATGCATGATTCAGAAACACGGCATACATTATGGCGGTGATGGTGGAGATTCCCAGGGCGCTCATTTATTGGTATTAGCGAAAGACGCAGAGAAAGCAACAGAATTATTAAATTCACTTGAATAAAAATATGGAAATTAGACAAAGAGTCACCGGAGTAATTATTAGAGATGGCAAGATTCTTCTTATTCGTAGAATAAAAAATGGAAATGAGTATTATGTTTATCCTGGCGGAGGCATAGACGAAGGCGAGGATAAATTGACGGCCTTAAATAGAGAAATGAAAGAAGAATTGAATTTTGAAATCAAAGAATTTGAGTTTTTATTTAAACTTGATGATACTTATGATGTAAGACAACAAATTGATTATACATATTTGATAAAAGATTTTACGGGTGATCTTCAATTAGGCGGTCCGGAAAAGGAGATTATGAATGAAAATAATCAGTATTATCCCGAATGGATTGATTTTGAAGATTTTAAAAACATTGCAGATTTATGGCCGGAGAAAATTAGAGATAAAATATTAAATTTGGAAATATGGAAGAAGTAAAATTATCCGACAAGGCTAGAAGCTTAAAACCGGGAACAGTATTTGAGCATTACAAGGGCAATAAATATAAAATCATTGCCGTGGGATTTAATAGTGACAGTCTGGAAGAAACGGTAATCTATCAAGGACTCTATGGTGATAATTTAATTTGGACTAGACCGCTCTTAGAGTTTTTGGAAAATGTAGAAATTGATGGAGAAGTTGTTCCGAGATTTAAATTTATTGAAACGGTCGTTGAAAATATTACAAAAGTTGGAATCGGCGTAATGATAATAAAAGACGGGAAGGTTCTTCTCGGCAAAAGAAAAGGGGCACATGGAGAAGGGCAGTATGCATTTCCCGGCGGTCATTTGGAATATATGGAATCTTTTGAGAATTGTGCCAAAAGAGAAACCAAAGAAGAATGTGGAATTGAAATTGGAAATGCTCGTTTTCTTTATTTATCCAATTTAAAAAACTTTGCCCCCAAACATTATGTGCAGATTGGACTTATAGCGGATTATAAAAGTGGCGAACCAGAAGCACTTGAGCCAGATAAGTGCGAAAAATGGGATTGGTATGATACGGGTAGTCTGCCCGAAAATGTATTTGTAACTGTAAATATTTCATTAGATTGTTTCAAAAATAAAATTAACTATCTTGATAATTAAATATATGGAAATCGTCGACCAAGAGCATCATCGCATTGTCTTGACCGCAATAATTTATAAAACAGAAGAAGGGCAAAATAAATTCCTCATCACCAAGAGGAGTCCGGAGAAGAAAGCTTTCCCGGGAAAATGGACTGTGCCTGGAGGAGGATTGGAGACCAACGATTACGTCAATGCTCCTGCCAATCATGATGGCGTTTGGTATTTTGCGGTGGAGAATGCTCTAAAAAGAGAAGTGACGGAAGAAGTGAACGTGGAAATTGAGAAGGTAAAATATCTATTGGATATGACCTTCATCCGGCCGGACGGATTTCCGGCGATTGTGCTTAGCTTCCATGGAAGGTATAAAAGTGGAGAAGTGAAATTGGACTCGGATAGCATTGAATACACTTGGGCCACCTATGAGCAATGTAAGAATTATGATTTGATTGGTGGGATACTTGAAGAAATTGAGTTGGTTGATAAAATTCTTCATGGAGAAGATGAAGAAACGGCGATAAAAAATTCCACGTTAAGAATATAATAATTTATAAAATATGATCACGGTAGATAAAAATTTGTGTCCTCAGAATCACGCTTGTCCGGCCATCAAGGTTTGTTCGGTCGGGGCGATTTCTCAGGTTGACAATGACTTACCAATAATCGATGCCGAAAAATGCATCGAGTGCGGACAGTGCATTCAATTTTGTCCCATGAAGGCCATTAAGTTAGCTTAAAATATGCCAGAACTTCCAGAAGTAGAAACAATTAATCGTGAAC
The DNA here is from genome assembly GCA_903863425.1 of Candidatus Buchananbacteria bacterium. Classification (GTDB taxonomy): domain Bacteria; phylum Patescibacteriota; class Patescibacteriia; order 2-01-FULL-39-33; family 2-01-FULL-39-33; genus CAIPBY01. The sequence continues at coordinate 1,990 of CAIPBY010000009.1, forward strand.
TTCAGAAGAAAATTACAAACCATATAATTGGCAGCGTAGAAGTGAAGGTAGATAGAATGATCAATCTGCCTTTTTTAGAGTTTGCAAAAAAGTTAAAAGGCAAGAAAATTACGAAATTAGAAAGACGTGGCAAGATGATGATTTGGGATTTGAGTGATGGTAATTATTTATTAATTCATTTGAAGATGACTGGACAGTTAATATATCAACCGGCGAAGAGTGGAAAATTAATTGTTGGTGGACATCCGATACCTCCTCCCAGCCTCCCCCTTGTAAAGGGGGAGGGGAAAGAAAGTGGCCTCCCATTGCAGGGGGAGGGGAAAATACAATTACCAAATAAATTTTCTCACATTACTCTTAAATTCAAGAATGGCTCGAAACTTTTTTTTAATGACATTCGTAAATTCGGTTGGATGAAATTAGTAGATAGTGAAGAACTTAAAAAAGAGATAAAAAAATACGGCCTGGAGCCGTTATCGCGTGAATTTAATTGGGATAATTTTAAGATAGTAATTACCAGATATCCGAATAGAAAAATTAAACAAGTTTTATTGGATCAAATACTTATTGCCGGAATTGGAAATATTTATAATGATGAAATTTGTTTTTGTGCCAAGGTATTGCCCTGGCGGAAAATTTCTGGTTTGACGTTAGCCGAGAAGAAGGCTATTTTCAAGTGTATTCCTGAAATCCTGAAATTTTCTATCAGCAAAAAGGGGACATCGTCTAATACTTATGTGACTACCGATGGAAGTAAGGGCACAATGGTGGAATACTTAAATGTTTATCAAAGGCATGGTGAGAAATGCAAAAGATGCAAGAAGGGGATAATTAAAAGAATCAAATTAAACGGCCGAGGAACATTTTTTTGCGAAATTTGCCAGAAGTAATTATTGGAAAAAGAAAGCTAAATACAAGACAGAAGTAAGCGAGAATCCAAGTAGTGCGCCGGCAATTACTTCCGGTACGGTATGGCCGATTTTTTCTCTCAGGCGAGGAATGTTATTTTTCTTTTTAAATACTTCTTCTGTCAAGAGATTGGTTATGGAGGCGTTTTTCCCTAGCTGTCTTCTAAATCCGACTGCATCTCTAACAACAATTAGCATAAAGATAAGAGAAATAGCAAAAGCGGCGCTATCTAGTCCTTCTCGAAAAGCTATGGCCGTGGCTAATGAAACTACAAATGCCGTATGAGATGAAGGCATACCGCCATAGTCATTGTAAAGATGTTGCCAATTCAAGTTATTTGGTATACCATCAATAATGAGCTTTATAATTTGAGTGATAGCTCCGACTACGAGTGGGATAATGATTAATTGATACATACGGTTAAATTTTCAATTTTTAATTTTTAATTTTCAAACAATTTTCAATTTCTAAATTTTAAAATAATCTAATTTCAATTGTTTAAAGCTCAAAAATTAATAATTTTTTAT
>CAIPBY010000010.1 GCA_903863425.1 Candidatus Buchananbacteria bacterium
ATCCGGAATCCAGCCCTGAATTTTTTAACCTGGATCCCGGATCTCCGCTCCGCTACGTCCGGGATGACGATTTAAAAAAGATTTTTTAATTTATGTCAAAGTTAGAAGAATTACAAAAAAAGATCAAATCTTTTGCCAATCCGGCCAAGGCCTTAATTTTGCAAAGGTTTTTCAAGACAGGCAAAGGGCAATATGGCGAGGGAGATGTATTCTTGGGTATTGTAGTGCCAATCCAGAGAGAAATCTCCAAGAGGTTTGTAGATTTGACTTTGGTTGATTTGCAGAAATTAATCAAAAGTAAAATTCATGAGGAAAGGATGATAACTCTTTTTATTTTGATTAAGAAATATAGCAAGGCCAAAGAAGAGCTAGAGAAGCAGAAATACTTTGATTTTTATTTGAAAAATACTAAATATATTAATAATTGGGATTTGGTGGATTTGTCTGCGCCCAATATTGTGGGTGATTATCTGATTGACAAGTCGAGGAAGGTTTTGTATGAATTAGTTAAGTCAAAGAGTTTGTGGGAGAGACGAATTGCTGTGTTGGCTACTTTTACTTTCGTTAGAAATAAGGATTTCAAGGATGCTTTGAAAATTGCGCAGATACTGCTTGACGACAAGCATGATTTGATTCATAAGGCGGTTGGTTGGATGTTGCGCGAAATTGGCAAGCGGGATATTGCAATTCTTGAGGATTTCTTGCAAGATAAGCATAAGACAATGCCCAGGACTATGCTCAGGTATGCGATTGAGAAGATGGAGGAGAAGAAAAGAAAGGCGTATTTGGTGAGATAATAATTAATTATAAATATGACTCAAGGTTATAAACCATCACTACCCAAGGACAAGAAATATCTCAATACAATTGGAGATATGATTAATTCCGTGGGAAATCAAGAAAATATCAGATTCGAACTATTAACCAATGCTATGAAATCAATCGGCATGGAAGAAAATCCTTACGATTTGGTTGTTTTGGAAAATACTAACATTGATCAAGTTAACGAATTAAATAATAAAGTATTCGATATAATTTCAGATTTAGAATTAAGCCAAGACAGCATAGATAAACTCAATCAGCTTTGGGATTATTTGGCTCAGTCTGATCCAATTGAAAAATCCGATTTGATTTTTGTTTTTGGCGGGATGGGGCTCAACCGGGTAAGGGCAGCAGTTAAATTATATAATGAAGGTTATGCGCCCAAGATAATGTTTACCGGCAAGAAAGCCTCATATATGGGCGATATGGAAATTTCAGAAGCAGAAATGTATCGTGATGAGGCGATCAAGATGGGAATCCCCAAGGAAGATATTATTATAGAAACAGAAGCTATAAATACTCCGGAGAATGCGGTTAATTCGATTAAATTATTAAGAGAGATGGGCTCGCTTCCTGAAAAGATAATTTTGGTTTCCTCGAAATTCCATATGCTGAGGTGTTATCTTACCTTTAAGGCAGCTTCAATTGAGTGGAAGCCAAAGCTGATGAGATATTCCGTGGAACCGCTTTCGGCAAATGGTGATAATTTTTACAAAATTAAAGATGGCTGGTCGTATTTGTTTTATGAGTATATTAAGATTTATTATTCAAGGCTTTTGGGGCATTGTTAGGAGTATAGATTAGGTCAGAAAAGAGCCGGCTAATATGCCGGTTTTTTGCATTGACAAAAGATTGATATTACACTATAATTAGTAATTGGAATATTGGATTGTTGAAGTTAATCGTGAGTATGAGGAAACAGGAGAGGAATTACAGATGAAACAGAGACGATCGGATATAGAAGAAATGTATCGAGAGTTAGCGGCACTCCTTCTGGCACAGATCAAGAGTACCTGCCAGTATAGTGATGAGGAGGTCGGGAAAGTCAATAGGCTCCTTGGAAACGAAGATGTGTCGAGTTACGCTGATGTCTTTACTGTCATCTACTTGTTTGCCAACAAACAACAGTTGAGGCGTACTGCGCCGGATGCTTACTGGCTTCTTCATCAGGTTGCGGATTTAATCCGCAGGACATTGGAGAGTTGTGAGGGGACTCCGAATGAGGTCGTGCACGAAGCCAAGGTGCAGTTGGAGAACATGTTGTACCTTCGGAGTCTTTGCTTCGAGGTGCTTGAAGCTTTTCGCGCTTCATCAGGCGATTTGGCCGACCAGTATCATAGCGAACTTCATATGTGTTTTTGGGAGGAGTTCTATGCTATGGCCTTGAAGGCGGAAAGACATCTTCGGGCTGCGGCAACTGCCCACGACGAAAGTGATCCTCTGTGGAAAGCTGCTGATGAGCTCAAGGCCAAGCTCGAAGGGCATAAGCCAGCGGAGTACATTGATAGGGTTCTGCGGAAAGCCGCACAAGAAGCGGGGGTGGCGATACACTAACGCCCAACGCGTTCTTTATTCCAAGTTTTCTTACACAGCCCTCACGTCGATACGTCGAGTGGCTGTTTTTATTTGACTTTAATTCATAATTATCTTAATATTAATTCAAGTAAATTCAATGGCAAAAACTAATCACAACGCCTGGCTGGATCAAACCACAGCTGGGCAAATGCAGAATTAATAGACCCGATCGTGTAGGATTGGGTGTTTTGTGTGTAGCTCGAATGGAGCTTTTTATTTTTAATCATTAAACAATATGTGTGGAATATTTGGTTATGTGGGCACAAGAGATGCCGCCCCGCTTCTCATAGGCGGTCTCAAGGCTTTAGAATATCGAGGCTATGATAGCGCAGGTTTGTATGTAGTTGGTGCAGGATGCATCAAGGCCGTCGGTCAAGTCAAAAATTTGGAAGCCAAGGTTGGCGATACCATGAAAGGCCATGTGGGATTAGCTCATACTCGTTGGGCCACTCATGGCGTGCCGTCAGAAATTAATTCTCATCCGCATAGTGATTGCACTGGCAAAGTCTGGCTAGCGCACAATGGAATTATCGAGAATTATTCTGAATTAAAAGACGAATTGATTGCCAAAGGTCATCAATTCAAATCAGCGACTGATACAGAAGTGGCCGCACATTTGATTGAAGAAAATTTGAAGACCATGCCGGTTTTCGCTGATGCTTTACTTGCTATGCTTAAGATGGTCAGAGGCACTTATGGATTTGTCATTGCCAGCGACCAGGATCCTGAGAAGTTATATATCGCCAGAAAGGGAAGTCCTATCGTGCTTGGCATCGGCGAGGGAGAGAATTTTGTCGCGTCTGATCCGTCAGCTATCGTGCCTTACACCAAGAAAGTTATTTACCTCAATGACGGCGAATGGGCTGAGATAACTTCTAGCAGTTATAAATTGTTTGATTTAGATGGTCATGAAATCGCTCGCGAGCCTCAGGTTATCGCTTGGGATGTAGAGCAAACTCAAAAGGGCGGTTATGATCACTATATGCTCAAGGAGATTATGGAAGGTGACAATGTGATCAAGAATACTTTGGCTGGACGGCTTGATGAAGAAGCCTTATCCATTAAATTACCTGAACTCGCCGATGTGGAAGATAGACTCAAAGATATCAAGCGAATAATTATCACTTCCTGCGGGACAGCGCTTTATGCCGGTTGGGTGGGTGAGTATTTGATTGAGGAATATGCCAAGGTGCCGGTTGAATGTGAGTATGCTTCAGAATTCAGATATCGCTCTCCAATCGTGGAGCCAGGAACCATGATTATGACCATTACTCAATCAGGAGAAACTGCCGATACCTTGGCCGCGCTTCGTGAAGCTAAGCGTCAGGGCGCTATGATCGTCTCCATTGTAAATACGGTCGGATCAACCATTGCTCGTGAATCAGATGCGGTTATTTATAATCAAATCGGCCCTGAGATTGGCGTAGCCTCGACCAAGGCCTTCATGTCACAAGTGACACTTCTTACTGCTTTTGCTATCAAACTGGCTGAGCTTAAGGGTGTGGTAACTGCTGAAGCGAACAAAGATATTGTTCGGGAGATTCTGGCTTTACCCGAGAAGATTAAGACGATTTTGGAAGCTCGTGAGGATATCAAAGCCGTAGCACAGAAGTATGCTAGCTATGATGATTTCTTGTTTATGGGTCGCAAATACACTTTTCCCATTGCCTTTGAAGGCGCTCTGAAGCTCAAAGAAATTTCTTATGTCCATGCCGAGGGCTATGGTGCAGGGGAGATGAAGCATGGTCCAATCGCTATGATTGATGAGAAGTTTCCGACTGTAGCGCTTTGTCTCAATGACAGTGTTTACGAAAAGATGATTTCTAATGTCCAGGAAATTAAAGCTCGAAGTGGAAGAGTTTTGGCTCTCGCTACTGTCGGTGATGAGACTATGAAGAAAATGGCTGACGAAGTGATTTATGTGCCGGCTATTATGGAAATGCTCGAACCGGTCTTGTGCGTAGTACCACTTCAATTATTTGCTTATTATATCGGAACCGGCAGGGGATACGACGTGGATAAGCCAAGGAATTTGGCTAAGTCGGTTACTGTGGAGTAGACTTTAGATAAACAAAAACGTCCCGATGTTATGTTAGGACGTTTTTGTTTTGCATTTGTAGGGGCAGACCTTTGTGTCTGCCCAAGTTTTTACCCCTCAGAAATTGCAAATGGTTTTTGTAAATTCAGTTGGAGGCAGGAATGTGATTTTCATCATGATTCCTGCTGAGTAGTTGGGCCCAAGTGGTGCCAGTTGTGGCTAATGCGAGAGCCACAGTATTCCACCAATGAAGAGTGCAAGGACCATCATACCACAGATACACAGAATCCAGCCCGTTAGGGGAAGCTTATCGTTAGCGAAATTCTCCGATCCTTCCATGGGATCTTTTGGTCTTTGTGATTGTGATACCGCCCATCCTATCCATCCTGTCATGGTAGTTTCCTTCCTATATAGTTCTACTGCGTTCAGTGTTTTCTTGTATAATGTTTATAACATGCTTAGCTAATTTTTGTCAAGTATTTTATGTTATTATATTTAGATTTATTATTTATCTCAAATGTTTTTACTTTTTCTTTTCTAGTATTAATCTTTATCTCAAACCCACCTTTTTAAAAAGGTGGGGCCAAAACGCAAGCGTAGATAAATCATGGCTAAATTTTCCCTGCATTCGCTAGGCCACATGCGCCACTGCTGTGGCTATATGCTGGCCTTTAACGCTCATGCTTAGGGAAAATCAGCACAAGATTTTCTAATGCTTGCATGGGTGCGGGTTCGGATACAGGGCACCCTTGCAAGCCCATGGGAATCTAGGAACAAAATCAAGCAAGTCGAGCGTTTCCCCGGCTTGATATAGTAGCGAAGCTACCATCAAGCCTAGCGAGAATTGCGCAGTATTTTGTCTAGATTAACCATATGGCTTGCGACTTTTTCTTTTGCCCGACTTTTCTTTTTCTTAGAAAAAGAAAAGTGGTGAAAATTATTATTAAAAAATAGGTTGATAAATTTTTCCAAAATTTGTATAATATCTACATGAAAATCTCCTTCCACGGAGCCGCTGGCGAAGTCACCGGCTCTTGTATTTTAATCGAAACCGAAAAAGCCAAATTCCTGGTTGATTGTGGCATGTTTCAGGGCTCTAAATTCGCCAGTGAAGAAAATTTGGCTGATTTTAAGTTTAAGCCAGAGGAGATTAATTTTTTGATTTTGACCCACGCTCATGCTGATCATTGCGGAAGACTACCCAAATTATACAAAGATGGATTTCGAGGCAAAATTTACTCAACCTCAGCTACTAGAGACTTGGCAGAAATCATCTTAATTGATAGCGCCAAAATTATTGCCGAGGAGGCCAAAGAACATGGCATAATGCCATTATTTGAAACCAATGATGTTTATGATGTGATGACTTGTTTCTGGCCAGTTAACTACGACGAAGATTTCAAAATTACTCCTGAAATATCCATCAAGTTAAGAGATGCTGGACACATTTTGGGCTCAGCTTCAATTGAGTGTGCGATTACAGAAAACGGCCAGCAAAAGAAAATTGTTTTCTCCGGTGATATTGGTAATCCGCCAGCGCCTATTGTCCGAGATCCTGAATCCATTGATGGAGCTGATTTAGTAGTTGTGGAGTCTACTTATGGCGGTAGAACTCATGAGCCTGGTGAGGAGAGAGTACAGAAACTTAGACAAGTTATAATGAAATCTATTGGTGAGGGTGGAAATTTGCTTATCCCAGTTTTTGCTTTGGAACGTTCCCAGGAATTGATATATGAGTTGAATTATTTATCAGAAAGCCGTCAAATTCCCAAAGTACCGGTTTTTATGGATGGACCTTTGGCGATTGAGGCGATTGAGATTTACAAGAAATATACTAATTTATTTGACGAAGAATCCAGGGAGCGGATAAAGTCAGGTGATGATATCTTTAATTTTACCGGATTGACTTACACGCGCACAGTGGCGCAGTCCAAAGAAATAAATAATGTGCCTTCTCCCAAGGTAATTCTGGCCGGAGGCGGGATGATCAATGGCGGACGCATGATTCATCATCTTAAACGCAATCTCTCTGATGAGCGTAATCATTTATTGTTTATCTCTTATCAGGCGCAAGGTACATTGGGCAGGAGATTGCTTGAGGGAGCGAAGAAAGTATATATTAACAATGAAGAATTTGCAGTACATGCCCAAGTATCAGCCATTGGCGCATATTCATCACACGCCGATCAGCCTAAGTTGATGCATTGGCTCTCTCAAATCAAGCAACCAATTCCTGGCAAGATATTATTGGATCACGGAGAAAAAGAGTGTTTATTGGCGCTCCAGCAAGGAATTAAAAAAGAATTAAAAATAAATTCAGAAATCGTTGAATATGGCAAATTTTATGAAGTTTAGGGGTTCTCGCAGGGTGCTTCGATCTCCCAAGTCAAAAGTTATAACTTTAGTGGTTTTGATTATTATTTTAATTGTAGTGGCTCTGGCCGCCATCTTTTTGTTATTTGAGGATAAGGGTTTGGTTGGGCAGCTGATTTGCAGAAGAAATGTTTTTTTGAGTACTTCATCTCCATATAGATTTATCAAATCTCGGCCTGTGGATAACTTTTTAACCAATAAAAAACCAACTCCAACTAAGAAGCCGGTTAAGGGCATTTATGGCGATCAGAAAGTTCCTATTTTAACGTGGCATTATATTGAGTCTATGCCGCCGTTCACTTCCTTGCCGAATTTATATGAGGATTTTGATGTTTTTGAAAATCAACTTTTGGTTTTAAGGGATAATTCATATAATACTATTTTTGTCAGGGATTTGGGGTCGGCTCTGTATCGTCGAAAACCAATTTCGAGCAATTCAATTATTCTTACCTTTGATGATGGCTATGAAGATTTTTACACCGCCGTATTTCCGTTGATGAAAAAATATAATATGAGAGCCACTTTATATGTAATAGTGGATTTTGTGGATAAGCCCGGCTATGTCACTAGCGCTCAAATTAAGGAAATGGCTCATAGCGGTTATATAGAAATAGGCTCGCATACCATGAGCCACATTAATTTGAGGAAGGCTAGCGATTCTGATGCCTATTATCAAATATTTCAAAGCAAGAAGAAACTCTCAGAGATAATCGGTTTGCCGGTAGATGATTTCGCTTATCCATTTGGATTTTTTACATCAAGAGATGTAAATATTGCGAGGTCTGTCGGTTATCTTACGGCCGCTTCAACTTATCAGGGAACGATGCAAACTTATGGTGGCAGGTTCAGCCTATTTCGTTTGAAGCCAAGTGATCGCATGAATAAAGAATTTTTGGATTGGCTTCACCAACAATTAAAATAAAAAGGTAAAACAAAAATACTCCCCGATTAAGGGGAGTATTTTTAAGAATTGATTGTATTAGAATCTTTTCTGGAATCCACCAGATCGTTGAAATCCGCCGGTTCTTGGTCCAGATCCTGAAAAAGTTCTCTTTTCCATTGGTCTGGCTTCATTAACCTTCAAATTTCTACCATCAAGAGGTTTGTCATCCAAAGTAGCGATTGCATTTTGAGCATCTTCTTCGGTTGCCATTTCGACAAAACCGAATCCCTTGGATCTTCCAGTTTCCTTATCTGTAATAATCTGAGCTGACACAACGGTTCCTGCTTGAGAAAAGTGGGCTGTTAAGCCGTCATTGTCGGTGTCGTATGAAATACCACCAACATATAATTTAGTAGCCATTTTTGTTGCTTTATTTAGTTTTTTAGAACAAATCCGTTGGTCAGACCTTTATAATTTATTTAGCCCTAGGATGTTGTATTATTATGATAGCATAATATGAGAAAAATAGCAAGTTTTGGCCAATTTGGGGGTTTTGAGTTTTTGGCGCAGGAATGGTAAACTGTAATTATGAAATTAAAAATTAAAAAATTAAATCCAAATTGTAAGTTGCCAAATTATGCCCACCCCGGAGATGTTGGTATGGATTTGTATGCGACAGAAGATTATGATCTTAAGCCCGACGAACGTCGAGTATTTTTTGTGGGATTTGGTTTAGAATTCCCAGTGGGTTACGCAGTGATTGTTTGTGATAAGGGAAGTTTGCCCAATAAAGCCGGTTTGCATGTCATGGGAGGAGTGTATGACGCTGGCTATCGCGGTGAATACAATGCACTCTTGATAAATTTAGGACCGGAAACTTATCATGTTGCTAAGGGCGATAAAATTGCTCAGATGATAATTTATCCTGTGGAAATAGCGGAATTAGAGGAAGTAGATTCTTTGTCAGAGAGTAGTCGCGGAGAGGGGCGGTTTGGTTCAACGGGTAAATCTTAGATATGAAAACACGTTCAAAAATTGGAAGCAGAAAGGGGAGTCCGGCATTTCGCACGCCGTCAAGTTTTATTTATCGGCAAAGTTTGAAGGTGACGCCATTTAAGGGTGACAAGAAGCAGGATAAAGTTAATTATAATAAAAAAGATAATTAAATAATTATGAAAAAGTTTTTAATTTTAGCGGTGGTGGTCTTGTCCTTGGCATTTGCCATGCCAGTCTTAGCCCAGAGTCAAGGCGAGGTTATCAAGAGTTTTGACAGTAAAATTGTTGTAAATCAGGATTCTACAATGAACGTGACAGAAATTATTTCTGTTTATAGTACCGGCGATCAAATAAAGCATGGTATATATAGGGATTTTCCTACGATATATAGTAAGGACGGGGTAAATTATACCGTCGGTTTCGATGTGCTTTCAGTTAAAAAGAATGGACTCAACGAGCCATATATTTCAACTAATTTGTCTAATGGCGAGCGGTTATATATCGGCGATTCTAGTAAAATAATTCCTCCAGGCGACTACATTTACGAAATTAATTATACTACCGATCATCAGCTTGGCTATTTTGATGATCATGATGAATTGTATTGGAATGTGACCGGTAATGACTGGGTTTTTCCGATTGAAAATGCCAGCGCCCAAGTAATTTTGCCTCAGGAAATATCCTCAACGCAAATCACAATGGATGCCTTTTCTGGTTTTCAGGGATCAAAAGATAAAAATTATATCAGTGAAAAAAAGGATAATTCTGTAATTTTTAAAACGACGCAACCATTACAGCCCAATCAAGGCCTTACTATTGTGGTGGGGTGGCCCAAAGGATTTGTTGACGTCGTGTCTCCAGTAACAAGCTCCGCCAATTCAGTCAAAAACTTATTTATCTTTGGATCCCTTTTATTTTTACCGGCATTTGCGGGATTTTTCGTTGTCTTGCTTTATTTCCTTGTTGTCTGGTACTTACGCGGTCGAGGGCCGAAGAAAGGAACAATAATTGCAATTTATGATCCTCCTTTAAATCTTTCACCGGCAGAAATGGCTTATATCTTTCGAATGGGATTTACAACTTCTGAATTTACAGCGGCAATTCTCAATATGGCAGTTAAAGGATATCTGAAAATTGAGGAAAAAGACAAGGAATATACTTTGGTCAATGCTAGCGATGATAAGTCAAAGCTCACGCCCGAAGAGACTGCCATCGCTAATGTCATATTTGATGGAAGGGATAAGTTAGTTTTGCAAAATTCCCACCATGAAATACTCCAAGCCGCCCAGGTGGATTTTATTAAATATTTGAAACAAAGTTATAGCCAAAAATATTTTATTTCCAATAATGGCTTATTTCTCATTGGTGTCGTCCTGTCCGTGATCGCCTGTTTTTTGAGTTTTTTCATGTTTGTAATTGCAGTATTTATTTATATAGTAATTTGTTTTATATTTTATAATCTACTCAAAGCGCCGACCAATCTCGGCAGAGCAACGATGGATCAGGTTGAAGGTTTTAAATGGTTTTTGTCTGTAACAGAGAAAGATAGGATGAATTTTCATAATCCTCCTGAAAAAACTCCGGAGCTGTTTGAAAAATTTTTGCCGTATGCGTTAGCTCTTGGCGTACAAAATAAATGGGCCGAGCAGTTTAATGATGTGTTCAAAAGATTAGACGAAGAAGGTCATGGTTATACCCCTTCTTGGTATATGGGTAGTAATTTAGCATTGTTTTCAGCTAGTCATTTTGCATCTTCGTTTGGTGGTGCCATATCTTCCGCTTCAACGCCGCCAGGATCAAGTTCGGGCATGGGTGGGGGAGGATTTTCTGGCGGAGGCGGAGGAGGGGGCGGAGGAGGGGGCTGGTAAATTTTTGGCAGACACAGGGTCTGCCCCTACGATTGCCAATTAATTAGTTTCATGCTATATTGGGGTGTAGCCGCAAACGCGGTGATTTTTTCATATTTGTCAAAATTATGTCAGAAAAAATATTTAAATTAAAATCAAATTTCTCTCCCACCGGCGATCAACCGCAAGCCATTGAAAAGCTGATTAAGGGTATGAAAAGAGGGGATAAATTCCAAACCTTGCTTGGCATCACCGGATCGGGCAAAACCTTTACCATGGCCAATGTCATGGCCGAGTTTAATCGTCCGGTTCTGGTTATGGCGCCCAACAAATCTTTGGCCGCTCAGCTTTATCGTGAGTACAAGAATTTTTTTCCGGAGAATAGTGTTAATTATTTTGTTTCATATTATGATTATTATCAGCCGGAGGCATATATGCCGAATTCCGATACCTATATTGAGAAGGAAGCTATGATTAACCAGGAAATTGATAAACTAAGGCATCAGGCGACTAGCGCCTTGCTTACGCGCCGTGATGTGATTGTAGTGGCTTCGGTTTCTTGTATTTATAATCTTGGCGTGCCCATGAATTATTTCGAGGCCTCAATCAATTTGGAAGTCGGCCAGCAAATTGTCCGGCAGGATTTGATCAGGCAACTAATTAAAATTCAATTTGAAAGGACACCAGGGGAACTGGTCAGAGGAAAATTCAGGGTGCGCGGTGATATGTTTGAGATTATGCCGGCTTCAGATAGTGTGATTTATCGAATTGAATTAGCTGATCAGAAAGTAGCTACTATTTCTATTGCAGATATATTGACCAGGAAAATAAAAAGCGAAGAAAATGAGTTAATCATTTTCCCGCCCAAGCATTTTATTTCTACCCAACCGCAAATAGAACATGCGATTAAGGAAATTAATGCCGAACTCAAGGACAGATTGAAATTTTTCGAAAAGAAAAAGTTATATTTGGAAGCAGAAAGGCTACAGAGACGAACCAAATATGATATGGAAATGTTGCACTCGCTTGGTTATTGTCATGGCATTGAGAATTATTCTCGGCATTTGGCGGGCAAGCTCGCTGGTGAAGCGCCAGATACTTTGTTTTCTTATTTCCCTAAGGATAAAAATGGCAAGCCCGACTTCACTTTGATTATGGATGAATCGCATATCGGGCTTCCGCAGGTAAGGGGAATGTATGAAGGAGATAAAAGCAGGAAAGAAATGCTGATTCAATATGGTTGGAGAATGCCATCAGCTCTGGATAATCGTCCTTTGAAATTTATCGAATTTGAAAAGTTAATGGGGCAGACAGTTTTCACTTCGGCCACGCCGAGTGATTGGGAAATACGCCATTCTTCTCAAATCGTAGAGCAAGTCATCAGGCCGACCGGATTAATCGATCCGGAGATTGAAGTGCGTCCCGTATTTAACAAAAAGAAAAATTACAGCCAAATTGATGACATAATTATGGAGTGTAAGAAAATTATTTCTCAAAATGTCATTGCGAGCGAGCCCTCAAGGGCGAAGCGTGGCAATCCCGCGGGATCCCCACGGTCGGTTGATTACAACCTCCCTCGGGATGACACTTCTGGCCGTGTTATTATAAATACGCTTACCAAGAAACAAGCCGAGGATTTGCATAATTATCTGGAGAAGAAAGGGATGAAGTCTAATTATATGCATTCGGATACCAAAACTTTTGCGCGTACGGAAATTCTCATGGATTTTCGCCGTGGTAAATTCAATATTTTGATCGGCGTAAATCTTTTGCGCGAAGGATTGGATTTGCCAGAAGTGACCCTTGTTGCCATTCTTGATGCTGACAGGGAGGGATTTTTGAGAAGTGAAACGTCACTAATTCAGATTATGGGTAGAGCCGCGAGAAATGTCAGCGGAAAAGTTATTCTCTATGCTGATAATATAACCGGATCAATTGAGCGAGCCATGAGAGAAGTTAATCGCAGGAGAAAGGTGCAGATGGCGTATAACAAAAAACACGGCATTACGCCGAAGAGTATAAGTAAGATTATTGAGAATTTATTGGATATGGAAGAGAAGAAAGAGGTTCTTTAAAATAAAATCAGTCCGTGCCCCATGTTGGAGTTCGGACTGTTGTGATAGGAAATTTATGCCAGCAACTTGTCAATCGGGGACTTCGCGTGTCCCTTTTCGCGCATTGCTTGCTGAAATTCTCTCAGGGTTTCTGTCGTCGGCTTTTCTGTTAGACAGAGGTCTATACTCTCTAAGAAATTTCCCATCTCCCTGTATGGTGCTTTCCTGGATCTTTTCCATCTGGTAATGCTTCTTGCGTTGAGTGCAAGGATTTCCCCGATGTACTTGATCCCTTGAGCATCAAGGATTCTCTTGGTCTTGATTGAGAATCCGGCAAGCTCAACCGGCAGTAGAAGTTCCCATATCGAGTCGCCAGGTTTCTGCTTGAGGTATAGTTTGCGCTTTCCGGTAGTCTCAAGTGATTCCATGGCCTTCATTATGGTTTGTTGGACACAAGATACTGTCCTATGCAGATCCAGTGCTATTTCGCTTCTCTTTTTGCCTTTCAGAAGATATGCGGTGATTACATTCTGTTGTCGGCTTGGAAGATTCTTAATTTCTTCATGTAGCTCGATACGGGTAAGTAAATCTCGGAGTCGCTTGCAATTTCTTATCCGTACGGTTCGTTTTTCTCCTGTTTTTGCCATTATATTTTCTCCCAGTTTGGGTTGCTCTAAAGAACAGTGTTAACTATAAGATATATAATTACCACTTGAGATTGATTTTGTCAAGAGTTGATTGAAGATTTTGGTTGGATATTTTCTAATAATTTATTTGAGTGTTTGTTTGATTTTAATCTAATAAAGTTGATATGTGAGTATTCTGGATCTTTCATTAGTCGTTTGTATTTTTTTCTAACTTTAGTTAGGTTGGATAAGCTCCACAAGATTATGGATTCTTTGCTTAAAAATGCTCTTCGAAAACTCTCTTTGTTTTCTGTTCCGGGCCACATTTCTTGCTGGGAGATTATTCTTGATATAGCGCGCCTGATTGTTTGGAATATAATTCTCGGATATGGGTAATCCAGCCAGATGACAGTCTGGACATTTTTCCATTTGACATGCGTACTTTTGGAATAATTGCCATCCAATATCCAAGAATCGCCGGTGATTCGGTTTTCTATCTTGGCATAGAATTCTTCTTTTTCCGGGCGATACCAATTCGGTCCCCAAAAAATTTCATCCATTTCGATATATGGAATACCAACTGAGGATGATAGTTTTTTGCCAAAGGTTGATTTACCGCTTCCGCTAGATCCGACAATATTTATCCGTTTTGAATTCTTTATGACGTCAGATAGTTTTTGGTAGTCAGGACGTTTCATTGCTTATTTATAATATGAATTTGAAATTAAGTAATGGTCAATTAAATCATTAATACTTTATTTCTGATCGCTTCTTTGTAGATATAACATCGGCGTAGAATTAGATATATCGGCCATTTGGTGAAAAATATTTTTAGATCCTTTTTTCCATGCATTAAATACCGGATTAATAGTAGTGGAATGAAAATCGGAGAAGTTAGCAAATATAAATAATCATCTCCGGCTATGAGAATGCCGAATTTGATTGGCGGACCGAATAGCAGGTAATGATCAGGGTATTTTTTCTTAAGTATGGGCCAGACTGAAGCGCTTTTCGCCGAGCGCAAAATTGTTTTTGGCGTCCAATCCATGGCTTGGTGATAGACGATGGCGTTTGGCGCGCGATTGAACAGAAACCCTGAATTTACGGCGCGGATGGCCATCTCTGAATCTTCATTGCAATATTGATAATAAAAATTATTGAAGCCGCTGCAAGTTTCAAAGACTTTTTTGCGATAGGCGATGTTGGCGCCCATGGGCCATTTGGCATTTAAATTAGAAACTAACCGTTCCGGGAAATAACCTTTGTAATTATTATTAATATAGAAAACCTGCCCGCTGACTAGTCCGATTTTTTCATTATTAAATCCTTTGGCCAATTCCGTGAGCCAATTTGTGTCAGGTTGACAGTCATCATCGGTGAAGGCGATGAGATTATGGGCCGCATTTTTTATTCCAGTATTTCGAGAGGCACTCAATCCTTGGTTGGTTCCGTGATGAATGATTCTTATTTTATCATTATTTATTCCATCTAGAAATTCTCGTGTACCATCAGTTGAACAATCGTTGACAATGATTATCTCATAAATTGGAAAATCAATTTTTAGTAAAGAAGCGAGGCATTTTTTTAAATAATTCAATCGATTGTAAGTGCAGACAACGATGGAGAATTGATTTGAGTTATCCATTGCTTATTTATGATATGTATATTATAATAATTTATGCTTAATTATAGCTTTTATTCATAATTTAGTCAAAATTACATAATGAAAGAAGAGAAAATAATCATCCGCGGAGCGCGGGTGCACAATTTGAAAAATATAAACCTGGAAATACCGCATAATAAATTAGTGGTGTTTACTGGGGTATCGGGAAGCGGTAAATCTTCCTTGGCTTTTGATACGATTTTTGCGGAAGGACAAAGAAGATACATCGAATCTTTGTCGCCTTATGCCAGACAATTCCTTGGTCAAATGAAACCAGCTGATGTGGATGAAATTATTGGACTGGCACCAGCGATATCCATCGACCAGAAAGCCCTCTCGCATAATCCTCGCTCGACCGTGGGAACGCTCACTGAGATTTATGATTATCTGCGTGTGCTTTATGCCAGACTGGGCGAGGTGTTTTGCCCAAAGTGCGGACACAAGATTGAGAAATTAGCGCTTGATGAAATGGTGGATATGATCGGCAATCGTGCCAAGGAAGAAAAGGCTGATCATGTGACGATTATGTCGCCAGTCGTGATAGATAGGAAAGGTGAATATTATCAACTGCTTTATGATTATTTAGCTCTTGGTTACGGAGAGGCGAGAATTGATGGAGAATTCCATTCGCTTCATGAGAAAGTGGTTTTGGCTAAGTACAAGAAACATAGCATTGATATTGTAATTGATAAAGTACAGCCCAAGGATGAGGGCCGCTTATCTGAGGCAGTAGAAAATGCGCTGTCATATAGCAAGGGTTTGGTGGTGATTATTTTTGGCGACAAGAAAGACAAAAAGGAAGTTCTCCTTTCTTCAAATTGGACATGTCCCAATGATGGATTTTCTTTCCCCGAAGTTGAGCCGAGATTATTCTCTTTCAATAGTCCTCATGGCGCTTGTGAGAAATGCCATGGATTGGGCAAATTGGAATCTTTTGTAAAGAAAGAACCCGAGGAGGGTGAGGATGACCCGCCTACGCCAAAAGGCTCTGGCGAGGCAAGCGGGAAAAATCATTATCAATTGCAAGTGAAAATTTGTCCAGAATGTCTTGGTAAACGGCTTAAGCCGGAAGCGCTCGCCGTAAGAGTAAATGGCAAGAATTTAGCCGAGGCGTGTCATTTATCATTGGACAAGGCATATAAATTTTATAATGAGTATTACAATAAAATGTCGGAGCGTCAGAAGACGATTGCCGAAAGCGTGATTTTTGAAATTACGGATAGAATTGATTTCTTGCTTAAGGTGGGTTTGAATTATTTATCTCTTGATCGTGAGGCAGAAACTCTCTCTGGTGGTGAAGCGCAAAGAATTAGATTATCATCGCAAATTGGCTCGCATTTGTCACATACTTTGTATGTGCTTGATGAGCCGACAATCGGTCTTCATGAAAGAGACACGGATAGGTTAATTGATACCTTGAAAGCCCTAAGAGAGCAGAATAATAGTGTGATTATTGTTGAGCATGACGAGAAAACAATTTTGGCCTCGGATTATTTTGTGGATTTGGGTCCTTTGGCCGGAACTCATGGCGGAGAGATAGTAGCGATTGGCGAGACCAAGGAATTATTAAAGAAGGGGGCGAAAAGCTTCCCAGAATCTTTGACCTTGCAGTATCTTCGTGGTGAAAGGGAAATTAATTTGGACAGGACTAGACGCACCAAAGGATCTGAGGAAATCAAGATTATCGGTGCCAGAGCCAATAATTTGAAAAATATCAATGTGGATATCCCGCTCCGAAAATTGGTTTGCATTACTGGAGTTTCCGGTTCGGGCAAATCAACCCTACTCTATGATGTGCTCTATGACAACATGACCAAGATCAAGCATGGTTTCAAGAAAGATGTGAAGGATGTAAGCAAGATTATGGGCTCGGAATATGTCAATAAATTAGTTATCGTCAATCAATCTCCGATTGGCAGGACGCCAAGATCCAATCCAGCCACATATACGGGAATATTTACACCGATCAGGGATTTCTTCTCTCAGCTTCCAGAATCACGTGAGAGGGGATATACGCTTTCCAGATTTTCCTTTAATCGACCGGGTGGAAGATGCGAGGCTTGCCAAGGGGCAGGATCAAATTTGATCGAGATGCATTTCTTACCGGCAGTGCTGGTCGAGTGCGAAGTTTGTCATGGCAAAAGATTTAATCGTGAGACCTTGCAAGTTAAATACAAAAAGAAAAACATCGCCGAAGTCCTTGATTTGACCATTGACGATGCTATCGATTATTTTGACGGGCAGTATTTAATTACGGATAAATTGAAAGTTTTAGCAGAAGTGGGACTTGGATATCTGCGACTTGGGCAGAGCGCTACAACACTCTCTGGCGGTGAAGCGCAAAGAATTAAATTAGCTAGAGAACTAACTCATACACTCGGTTCCAAGACTTTGTATTTGCTGGATGAGCCGTCAGTTGGACTTCATTATTACGATATTGAATTACTTTTGACGGTTTTGAATAAATTAATTGATCGAGGAAATAGTGTGTGCCTCATCGAGCACAATATGCATATTATCAAAGAATCTGATTATATTATTGATCTCGGCCCTGAGGGCGGTGAAGGCGGAGGCAAAGTGGTTGCTCACGGCACGCCTGAACAGTTGATTAATTCTAAGAGTTTGACTGGGGAATATTTGAGAGGATATTTTAAGTAAAAAAATATAGCAGGATGTGACTTTCGTCATGATTCCTGCTAGATAAGCGGTGGCGCGAATGGCTATCAAACGTTGAGGGCATTGACGATGGCTTTCGCTGTCGCTCGTGTTGAGTGATGGCGGCGCTTATTTACACACCATTTTCTTACGCCCTTCTTTGTGACTTCAACCATAAGGTTATGGAAGGATACTTCCGCCGAAACCTTGACCTCGGTATCTTCGGTGACGCTCACCTCCCAGGAGATTTGTCCCCCTAGAAGAAGCTCCACCCGGTTGGCGATAGCGACTAATTCCCCCAACAGCATACCCGTTTTCTGGGTATTAGAGATATTACCAAAACAAAATGTTCCTTTCATGCGTCTCTCCATCCTTTCTAAATGTGCTTTTTCCGCCCTAGCGAAAAATAGTTGTGGTTTTGCCTTCCCTCAAACTTTTTTATGTTAGTCTATTTAGCTAATTTTGTCAAGTGTTTTAGGAATATTTTATTTAAATTTAGACATATTCTTTAATATCAAATGTATTTACTTTTTCTTTTTCTAGGAAAAGAAAAAGCTAACAAAAAGAAAAAGTCGCTCGCTG
>CAIPBY010000011.1 GCA_903863425.1 Candidatus Buchananbacteria bacterium
ATTAAATAAAAAAGAAAATTTATCTTTTTAATTAAGGATTAGGTTGATAAAAATTATCTAAAATTAGACAAAATCAGATTAAGGATTATGAGATTTCAACTCTTTATCATAACTACGGTAGTTTCCGGAAAAAAAGACCATCTTTGGTAAACAAAGGAAGGTAAATCAACCTCAATTCTTTACTTTTTAAAGAATTTTAAGATTTTTAAAGAATTTTAAGCTGAATTTCTCTTTATAAAAGGGAAATTTATGGAAAACGTAATAATTTTTGTGGGAGTGCTGGTGATTGTTTTGGCCATTGGTTTTTTGTTGGGTTATTTGGTCAGAAAACAGTGGGCCAAAAACAAAAAGGACAGCATCGAAGCCAAGATTGAGAAAATGCTTATTGATGCCAAAGGAAGGCAGAAAGAGATAGTTCTCGAAGCTCAAGAGAAGTCTTTGAAAATATTGGAAGAATCCAAGAGCGACGCTAGACAACTGCGTCAGGATACGGAAGTCGCCAAGAAAAGACTAGAGAAAAGGGAAACTCTTTTTGACCAAAAACTTTTGGATTTAGAGAATAAGAAACAGGATTTGACGGATAAAATTGAGAAGGCTAATAAGGCCAAAGAGGATATTTCCAAAATTAAGGATGAACAGTTAGCCAAGTTGGAGAAGATTGCCGGATTGACAAAATTAGAAGCGGAAAAGGTCTTGATGGATAATGCAGAGAGATTGGTAGCTGATAATTTGGCTCATCGTATTACCAAGTTGGAGCAAGAGGCTTCCGAGGAGTTAGACAAAAAGGCCAAAGGAATGTTGTCGCTTGTTATAGAGAGATGCGCTTCTTCGCATGCTCAAGAATCAACATCCTCAGTCGTGGATATTCCTAATGATGAGATGAAAGGCAGAATAATCGGACGCGAGGGCAGAAATATCAAAACCATCGAGCAATTGACTGGTGTGGAAATTATTATTGATGATACACCCCAGGCGATTACTCTATCAGCATTCAGTCCTATTCGCAGGCAGGTAGCCAAGAAGGCGATTGAGAAATTAATTTTTGATGGTAGAATCCATCCGGCTCGAATCGAGGAAGCCATCAAAGAGGCTAAGCAGGAAATCGCTTTGGATATCAAGAAGGCTGGAGAAGCCACGGTTTATGAATTAGGTATTGCTGGGCTTGATCCTAAGTTGGTACAGATACTCGGCAGACTTAAATATAGAACTAGCTATGGGCAGAACATTTTGAATCACTCTGTCGAAGTGGCTAATCTTTCTGCTTTATTGGCAGAAGAATTGGGTGCGGATGTGGCCATGGCCAAGAAAGCCGGACTTCTTCATGATGTCGGTAAGGCAGTTGATCATGAAGTACAAGGCACACATCCGGAAATCGGACGGGATATTTGCAGGAAATTCGGAATTTCCGAAGAGATTACTGATGCCGTGGTTTCTCATCATGATGATAAGCCCAAAACTTTGGTGGGAATTATTGTGAAGGTGGCTGATGCTATCTCTGGAGCCAGACCTGGGGCCAGAAAGGATTCTTATGAAAATTATTTACAGAGATTATCAGAATTGGAAAATATCGCTCTTAGCTTCGGTGGAATCGAAAAAGCTTATGCTATTCAAGCCGGTAGAGAAGTGAGAGTTTTTGTAAATCCAGATGATATTGATGATCTGTCCGCCATTAAGATGGCCAAGGATATCGCGGAAAAGATTGAAGCAGAGCTTAAATATCCAGGAGAAATCAAAGTCAATGTTATTAGAGAAAAGAGAATTGTAGAATTTGCGAGATAAGAAATTAAATTTATGTTAAAAATAATATTTATTTCCGATATTGTCGGTAAGATTGGCCGTAAGGCAGTGACTTATGAATTGCCAAAGCTGAAAAGGCAATACAATCCTGATTTGGTTATTGCCAACGTGGAAAATTTGGCTCATGGTATTGGGTTTACTAATAGTACTTTGGAAGAAATGAAGAGAGCCGGAGTAGATATTTGTACTTCTGGCAATCATGCCTGGAAGAAAGCCGGCAGTGACGCCATACTTGATTTAAATGATTCATATGTCATAAGACCCGCCAATTATCCGTCCAAAAAGTCCGGAATAGGCTATAAGACAGTTAAAATTGGCAAAAATAATGTAACTGTGGTAAACTTATTGGGACAGGTATTTATAGATGAAGAAGAGATAGACAGTCCATTCAAAGTCATGGAAAAAATACTTAAGAAAGTCGGCAAGGATTCATTTGTCTTGGTCGATTTTCATGCCGAGGCCACATCAGAGAAAACGGCTTTTGCTAATTATTTTGATGGACAATTATCTGCAGTGCTGGGAACGCATACCCATGTACAGACGGCCGATGAAAGGATTTTGGATAAGGGAACAGCGTTCATTACTGATGTAGGCATGGTTGGATATTATGACTCCATCATCGGCGCAGAGAAGAAACAAATATTTAATTTATTTTTAGGGCAAGGCAAGAGTTCAAAAAGGCATGATTTGCCGGAGAAGGGAAAAGTTTTATTTAATGGCGCTTATCTCGAGATTAACGCTAAGACAGGACTGGCGCACAAGATAGAGCGTATTTATAAATCCTTTACCATTAATAAATAATTTATAATTAACAGTTTTAATAAATAAAGACAAAAATATGAATAAAGCAGAATTATCAGAGAAATTAGCCGCCAAAGTCGGAGTTACCAAAGCGCAAGCCGAAGAAACACTCAACGCCTTCACTCAGATAACTATGGAGACAATCAAGGCCGGCGGTGAGATAACTTTGACCGGATTCGGAACGTTTTCCGCCAGAGCCAGAAAGGGAAGAGAAGGCATTAATCCTCGCAACACTTCAGAAAAAATTACCATCCCAACCGTTTTGGTGGTAAAATTCAAAGCTGGTAAGAATTTGAAAGATTATTTAAAGGGCAGGACCGAGCTTAAGGCCGAAGCAGAAAAAGCAGAATAAAATTATCAAGACAACCCCGCTTCTCGCGAGAGGCGGGGTTGTTTTTTGTCTCTCAATTAATCTGGTATAATAAAATTATGAAGAAAATAACTACAATTGGGGGAGGCACGGGGCAATATGTGTTGTTGTCTGGACTTAGGGACTTGGAGGATATTGAAATCACGGCCGTAGTTTCTATGGTAGATAGCGGAGGAAGCGCTGGGAGATTGCGTGATGAGCTGGGAGTTTTGCCTCCAGCAGATATTCTGAAGTGCACCGTGGCCCTGTCGCCTTTCCAGGATGCGGCTAGGAAAATATTACAGACTAGATTGAACAGCTCTGACAAATTAAGTGGTCATAATGCCGGCAATATGCTTTTGTCTATGCTTTCGCAGTATGCGGGAAATTTCCCTGATGGTGTGAAGGCTTTGGGAGAGATTTTAAATATTAAGGGCCGAGTTTTGCCTGTAACCATTGATAGGGCGACGCTCGTGGCAGAACTTACTAGTGGCATGAGATTATATGGCGAGGCGGCTATTGATGTGCCCTGTGATGGTCAGAGAGAGAAGATAAGGGAGGTTTTCTTGGTTCCGCACCACAGTGAGAGCGTATCGGTCTATGAGCCTGTTATTTCAGCTATTAGTGAGGCTGATTATGTTATTATTGGGCCAGGAGACGTCTATACCAGTATAGTTCCTAATTTCCTAGTCCCTGGGGTTAAGGAGGCATTTAAGAATACCAAGGCCAAGTTAATTTATGTGGTTAATGCCATGACCAAGTATGGTGAGACTGATGGCTTCACACCACTTGATTTTCTCCGTATTATTGAAGACCATATTGGTCGTGATCTAAATTATATTTTGGTTAATAATAAGAAACCGTCAGAGGAAGTGCTTCAGCGTTATCATGATCAGAGAGCATCTTTTGTTGATCTTGATAGTAATCAGAGAGAAAAGATAAAACCTAGAATATTAATTGAGGAAGATTTAATAGAGATCGGTGATTTCATCAGGCACAGTCCGGCTAAGTTAGCCGAGATAATAAAAAATATTTTTTAATATGCTATACATTTTTGATTTTGATTATACCCTTTTTGATACTGCCGTGTTCAAGCAAGATTACTTCAAACAATTTGAGGATCTGGCTTATGATCCAAATAATTTAAGATTGGAGCATTTCAAGGAGAATGTGATTCATTATAATATCAAGGAGCATTTAGACCTATTGGGTGACAATTTAAAGGATCATAATAAATCAGTAGAAACTTTGAATGTTTTTTTATCTGATTTGAAAAGATATTTATTTCCTGGAGCGGAAGAGGTATTGATGAAATTGAAAAATGAAGGACATAAATTAATTTTAATGTCTTTGGGAAATTTAGAATTTCAAAAAAGTAAAATTTTAGGCTCAGGGATAGAAAAATTTTTTGAACAAATAATTATTACCCCCGGTTCTAAGGCTTTATTATTGGAGAAAATCAATATTGGAGAGGAGCAAGTCATTATTGTTAATGATAATGCCCAAGAGAGCTTGGAGATGATGAAATTAATTGATAATGCAAAATTATTTTTAATTGAAAGTCGTTATTCACAGAATGACGAAGGCATAGAGACGCATGACTTGCAAGAATTATTAAGTTTTAAATAGTATGACAATTACTCAAGAAGAAATTAATGGGCGAGGCATCAAGTTTATTCTTAAAAGTGAAGAAAAGATTATAGGCAGGGCATATTTGTATATTCTCCATAATGATCTCCATCAAGATCCTTTTGGATTCATTGAGGATGTTTTTGTAGAAGATGAATATAGAGGGCAGGGCTTGGGGACAAAAATGATAAATCAGATTTTGGACAAGGCCAGAGAGCTGGGGTGTTACAAAACAATTATGACTTCAAGATATTCCAATGAAAAAGTGCATAAGCTGTATGCTAGTTTGGGATTTGAGGATAGAGGTAAAGAGTTCCGGTTGAATTTAAAAAATCCTCGCACATGACGTCTGGTACATCACATGCGAGGCCTGAATCAATCCAATCCACTCACAATTCTCGAAGTTCTCGGTAGGCTTCCAATAGTATATCGTCAGGGAGATTGGTGAGATTGGCATACAATTTGCCATCGGCGAGTTGGCGATCAGCCCAGTTGGCGCAATGTCGCAGGTAATCTCGCAGATCGGTTATCAAGTGCTTGGCGCGCTCAAACATGGGCGTGCCGGGAATGGGACACAGGATGTAAGGACGCGCCAGGATTTGCTGATCTCGGGCAAATTTCACGGCGGCTTGCAGAGATGCCCGTGTTTCTCCGGGCAGACCAATCAAGAAGAAACAGGCTGGCTTAATGCCTGCTTCTCGTGTCAGCTCAACGGCTCGTTTGGCTTCATCTACCGTCGCCCCTTTGCCTGCCGAAGACAATGCCTGATCTGAGAATGACTCGAGGCCGAAGTAAATGATTCTACAACCCGCCTCTCGCATCCTTGCCAGCTTAGCGGGACTAACCGTGTCCACCCTGGAGTGTGCCACCCAAGGCAACTCATGTTTTTTGAGCAAGTCAAAGACAAGCTCCTGTAGTTCTGGTGGTAACTGACACAGATTGTCATCCTGAAACCGAATTCCCTGAGCGCCAGCGTCTATCCACGCCCGTATTTCTCCTTCAACCAAGTTGAAGGGTTTGCATCTCATCGTATGACCAAAGAGTTGGCCACAGAAAGCACAATTCTGGGGTCTCGGACAACCTCGAGACACCATAAGGTTGCCTACAACCTTCGCCATGCCGACGCTTTGGTAGTGCGGCCAAGTGGGGCCAGACAAATACCAACGCAGGTCGAACAATTCAAATGCCGGCATAACAAACTCTTTCGGGAGAAGATATGGGTTGTTATTTGCCACCATCTTTTCCGTTGGATTTTGTAGTAGCTCCACTACCGACCTCTCTCCCTCGCCGATTATGGCAAGATCGAAATCCAGAAGCTGTTTGATTAACTCGGGAGCGCAGGTAACCAGCGGCCCACCGAGCAAAATTTTGGCTTTGGAATTAAGTTTGCGAAGACGGGAAATGATATCCTCAATGTTTGCGAATTGATTGATCATCCCCGTGATGCCAAAAATTTCAGCATCTCCGCAGACCTCAGATGTCAACTGCTGTCCGGTGCACATGTCGATTACTCTCACCTTATGGCCAGCGTGCAATAAGGCGGATGCAATCGAGGCTAGGCCTTCGGGAAAGAAACGTTGCCCACCAGACGTGCCAATGGAATCATATGGCAGGGGCGGGTTTATCAGTACTATATTCATTCCCTGTATCCTCCTCTTTGTCGATTTCTGTTTAAGTGCTAGAAAGAACATTCCTCACGTTGGGAATACTCAATATTAATAAATATTAGTCAAAATGTCAATATCTACTGAGATCGGTTAAAAACATAACAAAAAACAGAAATTATTATAATTCCTGTTTTTTATTTATTTATGGGATATGCAGGATTTGAACCTGCGACCGTTTGCTTAAGAGGCAACTGCTCTACCAACTGAGCTAATATCCCGTACACTGCACCCGGCAGGATATCTCGTCGTTCCGCTGGTGCGGAACTTTGTCCTGGTTTGGCGCTGAACACTCCCGTTGGTCGCGTCCATCGACTCTCGTCCGGATTACCGGACTCGCTTCCAAACTGTTCAAATCCTTTGGGTGCTTTGGTGCACCCGGCAGGATTTGAACCCACAACCCCTTGGTTCGAAGCCAAGTGCTCTATCCAGTTGAGCTACGGGTGCTAATTATTTAACTTCAAAAATTTAAAGGGGCTGTCTCTATCCAGTTGCCCGCCTCGCGTCGGCTCGCGCCTAGCGAGTCGAGGCGGGAGCTACGGGTGCTCAAACTTATATATAAAATTATCATAAATTCCAAAAAAAATCAACCCCGCCTCTCGCGAGAGGCGGG
>CAIPBY010000012.1 GCA_903863425.1 Candidatus Buchananbacteria bacterium
TAATAAATCAAATATTAAAATCAAGAAAATTAAAACATAAAAGCTCCACCAATGAAGGTGGAGCTTGGTAGGGGGTCGGCTTAAAGACAAAACATTAAGTCGGCTGATCCCATCGTGATACAATTATTATATTACACTAATTAAACTATTTTGTCAATAGTAAAGTTATCCACATAACTTAAAATTAAAATAACTCTAAAATATGTTTGAAAATGTAACCCCACCGCAACCTCAACAGCCGAATAATCCTCAATACGGTCAACCGCCAATGGGCAATGCCGGCCGTCCTCCAGTGGCACCACCTCAGCCTCCGCCTCCACCGCAATTCCAGTCACAACCCAGGCCTCAACCGAGCTACGGTCAACCAATTCCGAATTATTCCCAGCCTCAACCAGTACCCAAGGCGGGCGGAGTAGAAGATATGTTTGCCACCACGGATAACCCTTATGGTCCGCCCAGATACGGCCAACCGCATCCTTATGGCAAAAATATGGGTATGCCAAAAAATTTGAGATATGGCGGAGGATTCAGCTTTGGTAAGTTGCTTATCCCGATTTTAGTTTTGGTAGTGGTAGTTCTTCTTGGCGTAGCCGGATATTTAGCGTATAATTATTTATATGCAGGAGGATCTCTCGGGTTGAATAGTATTAATTTGAATTTGAATAAGTCGGCAGTAACTCCTTCGACCAGTCCGGCGATAGCAGTGCCAAATGATTTTCCTACGACAATCGCACCGGCTCAAAGTCCAGCCACTTCCGCACCTCTGGTCGCTCCGCCCGGTGTGCCTATCCCGGTTATCGGTTCTGGAAATAATTCTGTCGGCAATCCGGTGATTGAGACCTCATCACTATCATCATCAGCTTTGGATAGCGATGGTGATGACTTAACTGATGTAGAAGAAAGATCTTTGGGTACTGATCCTTTGAATCCAGATACAGATAATGATGGCTTGACTGATTATGCGGAAGTGAAAATTTATTATTCTCTTCCTAATAATCCGGATACGGATGGCGACGGCTTCCAGGACGGCGCCGAAGTCATTAACGGCTTTGATCCGACCAGAATCGGAGGCGCCAGGTTGTCCACGACAACAAATTAACAATATTAATATGTTTAATCAATCAGATCAGCAATTATCTTTGGCGCAAAGCGCGGAGACGGCCGTTCCGCCACCTATGAAACCGCCAGTCGCCGATAGTATTTATGTTATGCCCGAAAAATTCCATCCTCGGAAGCAAAGTTCGGGCGCCGGCCGTACGCTTATTATTGTTTTAATAATTTTAATCGTGGTTGCTATTGTTACGGGTAGTTATTTCGCTTATGACTATTTACAGAAAAAACAAGCCTCTTCGATTGTCAAAGTGGAGAATAGTAGTCCGGTTGTTGTCCCAGTCCAGGATAACAATATTCTTGTTGTGCCCACTTCGACCGAGGCAACTACCACCGAAGCCACTTCCACGGCTTCGACCACCGAGGCGACTACCACCGATAATTCAATCAGCTCCAGCACTAGTCCGACTGTGCCTAGTTCTACGGTCGTGTCCATGACGCCGGCGCCTTGGAGCGTGGATACGGACAATGATAATTTGACTGACTTGGAAGAGAATTTGATTGGCACTTCGCCGGTTAATCCGGATACGGACAACGACGAATTTAAAGATGGAGATGAGATTGATAGCGGATATAGTCCGCTAATTGCCGGTGGAGCAGTCAAGGCCAAATTGGAAAATGCGCCTTTTGTGAAATTATTGGCCACTGACTTTGCAACTGATAATTTTTCGACTTTGATTCCCAAGAAGTGGCAGGCCAGCACTTTCAAATCCACAGAGCAGGCGATTATTACCGCAGATACTGGAGAAGTGATTAAGATTTCTGTCAAAGGCAATACAGATAGGATCTCGGCTTTGGATTGGTATATGAAGAATAACCCCGGCGTTCCGGCCATCTCGCTTCGGCAGATGGATTATGGCAATATTTCGGGAATTATGAGTCCGGACGGGCTTAGCGTCTATATGACGGATTCACTCAAGAGTAAATTGTATGTTTTTGAATATATCATGGATAACGGATTGCAAATGCGCTACCCGAATATGCTCAAGATGATGATTAAGAATATGAAGCTTATTTCCGGTCCGGTCATTTCTTCTTCGACTCTCTCTAGCACTTCCTCTGGCGCTTCTTCCTCTTCTTCGACGGTTCCGGTTTCTACGACCAGCCCTTCCATAGATATATAGTCCAGAATGATTAATTGGGAAATAAATAATTCAACCAAATCCAAGCCAAACCGCCGATTGATAGAGAAAGCGGTTTTGGCTTTTACGTCTGTCTCCAAGATTAGGCAAGCTTATTTCTCTTTGGCTTTCGTAGGAGATAGTGAGATGAGCAATCTTAATCGTGATTATCGAGGTCAAGATAAGGTAACTGATGTGCTTAGCTTCGCCGAGGAGAAAGATAATTTTATCGCGCCTAGTGAGCAAAGATATTTGGGAGAGATAATTATTTGCTTGGCGCAAGCCAAACGGCAGGCTCAAGAGTATGATTGGACGCTGAACAAAGAAATTGTTCGATTGTTAGTCCACGGTTTGGCGCATTTAATAGGGTATGATCATGAAGGAGTCAGTCGGAAAGAAGCAGAAAAGATGCAGGGATTTGAGGAGAAGGTAATGACTAGAATAAGGTAATGAATAAAATTTGTGTTCAAGGTTAGATTGCCAAAAATAAGCTTACTTGTTATAATCTAAAATAGAAATAAAGTTAGTTCCATGCCCAAAGACAATCTCATAACAGGATTGGATATCGGATCGAGTACGATCAGAGTTGTTGTTGGCCAGAAATCTAGAAATGATGATAAATTGAAGATAATCGGAGCCGCTCAAGCGCCTGCCCATGGCATTAGTAAAGGCGTGGTGGTGAGTGTGGAAGATGCCGTGTCTTCTATCTCTTCGGCTTTGGAGAAAGCCGAGAGGATGATCGGCCAACCCATAGATCACGCCTGGGTGGGAATTAGTGGCAGTCATATTGTCGCTCAAGAGAGTAAGGGCGTGGTGGCAGTATCGAAGACCGACGGCGAGATACGCGCTGAAGATGTAGAGCGCGCTATTGAAGCGGCCAGAGCGCTCGCCACTCCTCCTAATTATGAAATCTTGCACGTGATTCCCAAGAGCTTCACGGTGGACTCTCAGACCGGCATCAAGGATCCCATTGGCATGACTGGCATCAGATTGGAAGCGCATGTCCAAATCATCCAGGGGCTTTCTTCGCAGATCAAGAATTTGACCAAATGTGTTTATCGGACGGGTATTGATATTGACGATCTCGTTCTTTCTATCTTGGCTTGTTCGGAGAGCGTTTTAACTGCCAGGCAGAAAGAATTAGGCGTGGCTGTGATTAATTTGGGAGGCGCCACCGCTAGCGTAGCTGTGTTTGAGGAAAATGATGTGCTTCACAGTGCCGTGTTGCCAGTCGGGTCCGAATATATTACCAGTGACATTGCTATCGGTCTTCGAGTGTCCATTGATACGGCCGAGAAGATAAAGATCAGGCAGGGAAGTTGTTTGCCTCAGGAGTTCAAGAAGCAAGATGAAGTCAAATACAGCGACATCGGAGCTTCCGAGGAAGGCAGTTTCTCCAAGAAAGAAGTGGCTGAGATAATCGAGGCTAGAGTTGAGGAAATTTTGGAAAAGGTGGACAAAGAATTCCGCAAGATCGGTAAGTCCAGCATGTTGCCGGCCGGAGTTATTCTGACCGGAAGCGGAGTCAAGCTTGACGGCATAGTTGATGTGGCCAAGAAAACCCTTCGTTTGCCGGCTTCTTTGGGCTATCCGCAGGAATTAGTCACCAGTATTGATAAAATCGGCGATTTGTCCTATACGACGGCAGTCGGCTTGGTGCTTTGGGGAAGCGAGATGCAAAGGAAGGGCCGTTCACTCAGATTGCCGTCCAATTTCAAGAGTGTAGACAAGGCGGTAAGTCAGATAAAAAAACTTTTTAAATCATTTTTGCCTTAAATTTATGCCAGTTAATAATTCTCTTTCTAAAAAACCCAATTCCATCAAGAAATATGGACACTGCAAGCCCGCTTCCGGAAAAGGAGGCAAAGGACTTCTAATTTTGGTTGTTATTCTGATTTTAATTCTTCTGGGCATTTTGGCTTTTATTTATATCTTGCCTCCGAAGGCTAGCGACAAAGAGAATATAGCTTCCAATATTGATAATTATACTGTTCCTATGAATGTGGATCTTGGCGCTTCGCAGACACCGCAAGATCCGACTGCCAATTGGCTGACTTATGATCATGCCAGTACGACTTATATTTTTAAGTATCCGACTATTTGGACTCTTCGAGAACAACCGCAGAACATAGTTTTGACCATATTCTCGGCTTCCAGTTCTGAAATTACTTTTAGTGTTTCTACCACTTCCAAGTCATTGACTGATTATTTGGCGGAAATGGACAAGGTTAATGCCACTTCGTACGAGGGCCAGCCCTCGGTGCAAGTCCAGTCTTCCACGCCGTTTGCTTCCGGAGATATCAAAGGAGTGCAGAGAAAGCAAACTCTTTTGGCGGCCGGACTGGAACAGGATGTTATTTATTTGAGTTATAATAATAAATTATTTACCGTTGCCCTCAATAGTCCCAAGATTACCGCTGAATTAGAAAGCGCTTTCGGTTTATTTCTTTCTACTTTGAAATTAGTTCCCGCGGTAAGTACAAGCACTCAGGCGGTTAATTCCTCTTCCAGCTCTTCGACTTTGCCAACTTCTACTCCATCAGTTCAATCCAAGACGACCAGTTATTCCAATGCTAAATTTAAATTCCAGCTGGATAATCCCTCTGGCTTGGCTTCCGCACAGAATGCGGATGGTATATCTTTTACCAGCGGTAAATATAAGTTAAACATAACCGGAGTAAAAGGCGCAGTTCCTTCTTTGATTAAATATCAGCCCAATGGCGCAAAAATATCGGGAAGTGTAAGTATTGCCGGTCGTGATGCGGTTAAACTGCTTGCTTCAAAACCGGCAAATTCCGATAGTCCATATATTCAATATATTCTACTTATAGATGATAAGAATTGGATTAAGATTGAATACAATGGCAAGGATGAGGTAGCGCAGAGTTTTGAGCAAATAATATCCAGCCTTAGATTTGTTAAATAATGTTTTTTTTACTTTATAACTTTTAACTTTTTAACTTTATAACTAAACCATATGCCAGAAATAAAACCGGACATAGAGACTATTGCCAAAATAAAAGTCATCGGCGTAGGTGGTGCCGGAGGCTCAGCTATCAATCGCATGATTGCTTCCAAGATAAAGGGAGTAGAATTTATTGCGATTAATACCGATATTCAGGCCTTGCATCAGAATGAGGCCAAGAAAAAATTACATATCGGCCAGAAGACGACCCGAGGCTTGGGCGCTGGCATGAATCCGGAAGCCGGTTTGCAAGCCGCGCAGGAAAACATCAATGACATTAGGGAACTGCTTAAGGGCGCAGATATGGTTTTTGTCACTTGCGGACTTGGCGGGGGCACTGGCACCGGAGCGTCTCCTGTGGTGGCTCAAATTGCCAAGGAGATGGGAGCGCTTACTGTGGCCGTTGTCACCAAGCCATTTTCATTTGAAGGCTCTCAGAGAGCCGCTGTGGCCGATAGAGGATTCAATGAATTGAAAGACAGAGTGGATACTATCATTACCATACCCAACGATCGAGTGCTTCAGAATATAGACAAAAAAACTCCGCTTTTGGAAGCGTTTAAGGCTGTTGATGATATTTTGCGCCAAGGAGTCCAAGGCATTTCGGAATTAATTACTATGCCAGGATTAGTTAATGTGGATTTCGCTGATGTTAGAGCTATTATGCAAGATACGGGCTCGGCTTTGATGGGCATAGGAGAGGCCAGCGGGGAAAACAGAGGCATAACGGCGGCCAAGATGGCCATCTCCTCTCCGCTTTTGGACATTTCCATTGATGGCGCCAGAGGCATCTTATTTATAATCGTGGGCGGTCCCAGCTTGGCCATGAGCGAAGTGCATGAAGCGGCCAATATCATCTCGGCCAACGCCGATGAAAATGCCAAAATCATCTTCGGTTCAGTAATCGATGAGAGTATGAAGGATAAGATTAGGATAACAGTCGTGGCCACCGGATTCGGCGAGACGGACAATATCAAGAAGCCTTCCAAGGCCAATGCCTACACTCCTAACCCGGCATTTATCCACAAGAGCATCAATAATAATTTTAATTTGGAGTCAGAAGATTCTAGAAATAATGAATACGGCCCTATTTCCAACATTAAGATTGAGAGAAACGAAGAGGAAGATGAACAAAGAGAGACTTATAGCCGGCCTCCGGTGCCCTCCCCATCCCCGATGCGAGCCCAAATGAAGATAATCCCTGAAGAGGATGACTTGGAAATTCCCGCATTTATTAGGAAAAAAATGAAATAATTGACAGCCTGCTAGCACAAAAGTTATAATGGAATGGAGCAGGCTAAGGATCTAGCGGAAGCTTGAATGTTAAAATTTTAATTTTCAACCCTAGGTCTTTTTTGTTCCCTTTTTTCAGATTTTTGAGCGTTAAAAATAAGTTGCTTAATTGCCAGAGTTATCGGAAAATTATTCTGCCTTCGGCATTGACAAACAAAGATAAAAATTATTTTGACCATAATGGAACCGAATCAAATCAATCAAATTAAGAAGCGAAATGGAGATATTGCGGATTTTGATCAGAGCAAGATAACTCTAGCAGTGTATAAGGCCATGAAGGCTGTGGGACGCGATGATGAGAAACTGGCGGAGGAGCTTTCCGAGAAGGTAATCCGGATGATCAATACTAAATTCCATCCCCGGTCTATACCGGCCATTGAAGAAGTTCAAGATGCGGTCGAAGAAGTGCTGATCAAGGAGAATTTCGTCAAAGCGGCCAAGGCTTATATTATTTATCGCGAACAGCATTCTCGGCTGAGAGATATGAAGAAATTGCTCGATTCCAATGATATTATCGAGGGCTATCTCAAGCAATTAGACTGGAGAGTCAAGGAAAATGCCAACATGGCTTATTCTCTTCAGGGGCTCAATAATCACGTAGCCTCGGCGGTTAGTTCTCATTATTGGCTCAATAAGATTTATCCGCCAGAAATTAGGCAGGCGCATGTTGATGGCGTAATTCATTTACATGATTTACAACTTTTGGCTGTGTATTGCTGTGGTTGGGATTTGCAAGCTTTGCTTCGATTAGGTTTTGGCGGCGTGCCAGGCAAAGTCAGCAGTAAGCCGGCCAAGCATTTGAGGGTGGCTCTGGGTCAGGCCGTGAATTTCTTCTATACTCTTCAGGGCGAGGCGGCCGGAGCGCAGGCTTTTGCTAATTTTGATACTCTGATGGCGCCGTTTATCCGATATGACAAGATGGATGAGAAAGAAGTGAAGCAAGCCATGCAGGAATTTATTTTCGGTATGAGCGTGCCGACAAGAGTAGGATTTCAATGCTTGTCTCAAGATACAGAAATTTTAACCAAAGACGGATGGTGTGATTATAAAGGAATAAAAGAAAAGGACATTATTGCTACTTTTAATATTGAGCAAGGGATTATAGAATATTTGCCGGTTAAGCGTGTTTTTGCCAAAAAGTATAAAGGTAAAATGTATAATTTAACCAATCGCATCAGCGATCAGCTGATTTCTCCTGGTCATCGAGTGGTGCGTCGCCAGTTCAATGGAGGCGGTTATGTTTTGGAGCCCATAGAAAAGGTGTTAAAATTAAAATCCCCGTTTATTGTGCCTGTTGGCTCTGGCGGTAATATTTATGGCAAAAGTGATTTAAGCGATGCTTGGGTAAAAATGTTGGCCTGGGTGGTGGCTGAAGGCACCTTGGATAAAGGGGAGAGAGGCGCTGGACGCATAAGTATTTATCAATCAAAAGATAAGAATGCGGATGATTATGAAGAAATAGTCGCCCTGTGTCAAGAACTGGGTCTTAAATATGCCGAAAGGATACAGAGTGGTTTGGGTGCCCAGTGTCAGGTTTTAAGATTTGACTCCATCGGAACCCAAAAAATTCTTAAATTTTTTGGTGGTAATAAATCTAAGGGCATTAAATTTATTCCTCAAGAAATTTTAACTGCTGATGTGGAGACTGCTAGATTATTTTTGGAGACATATATTAAGGGTGATGGTCATGAAGAATGTAAAATTACAACAGTACATGAAAAAATCAAAGATGGACTAATGATGCTTTCGGCTAATGCCGGTTATGGTGCGACTGTTTATGTCCGCAAGCCGGAAGGCATATCTCGAAAAGATAGATATATTATTCGGCTTATCAAGCATGTCGACACTTATATTAATGAAGTCAAAGAAGTTGATTATGATGGTGTTATTTGGTGTCCCAATACCGATAATGAGACGGTTATTGCCAGGAGAAATGGCAAAATTTTTATTACCGGCAATACTCCATTTACTAACTTGACCTTTGATTTAATTTGTCCTTCGACTTTGGCCAGTGAAAGAGTTATAATAGGTGGCATACCCCAGAGCGAGACTTATGGTGAGTTCCAGAAGGAGATGGATATCATCAACAAGACCTTTGCCGAAGTGATGATGGAAGGCGATGCCCATGGGCGCGTGTTTACCTTTCCTATTCCGACTTATAATATTACTCCTGAATTTGATTGGGATAATAAAGTCTTGGATTCCATTTGGGAGATGACGGCTAAGTATGGCATTCCTTATTTTGCCAACTTCGTCAATAGCGACATGAAGGCCGAGGACGCCAGGAGCATGTGCTGTCGTCTGCGTTTGGATAATCGCGAGCTCCGCAAGCGTGGAGGCGGGATGTTTGCGGCTAATCCTCTGACCGGTTCTATCGGAGTAGTTACCATCAATTTGCCACGAATTGGATATTTATCCAAAAATAACAAAGAAGCTTATTTGAATCGGCTCGGTCAAGCCATGGATTTAGCCAGGCAGAGCTTGACGCTTAAGCGGGAGATTCTGGAGAATTTTACGGTCATGGGGCTTTATCCATACAGTAAATTTTATTTATCAGATATTAGGGAACGTTTCGGTGAGTATTGGAAGAATCATTTCAATACTATTGGCATTAATGGCATGAATGAGTCTTTGATTAATTTTATGGGCAAGTCCATCAGCGATCCCGAGGCCTATGAATTTGCAGTCAAGATAATGGATTTTATGTTGGCTCGTATGGCTAATTATCAGGAAGAAGATAATCAATTATATAATTTGGAAGCCACGCCGGCCGAGGGAGTGACATATCGTTTCGCCAAGAAAGACAAAGAGCTTTATCCGGATATAATTGTAGCCAATGAAGACGCTTACCGAGACAAGGGAGCTGCTCCGTACTACACTAACTCCACCCACTTGCCGGTTAACTTCTCTAGTGATATATTTGAAGTGTTGGAGAAGCAAGACGGCTTGCAGACTAAGTATACCGGAGGTACAGTGGTTCATGGATTTATCGGAGAGAAAATGCCGGACATCGAAAGTACCAAGCAGTTGGTCAAAAAGATTGCAGAAAGTTTCCATTTGCCGTATTATACACTTACACCTACATTTTCTATTTGTCCCAAGCACGGGTATCTCTCTGGTGAGCATAGGTTCTGTCCGATCTGTGATGAGGAAATCGGTTTTGTGAGAGAGCAAGAGGATAAATTGGCTCTATAAGTTATAAAGTTAAAAGTTATAAAGTTCATAAAGTTTTAGATAAAAGATATTGACTTTATTTAACTTATAATAATTAAATTATTTACTGATAGGGCGTCATAATGAAATAGATTTCTTTGAATTTACTTTATAACTTTATAACTTTTAACTTTATAAACTAAATATAACCATATGGAAGGTGAAAACAGACAGCAAAGGCAGGCGTGCGAAGTTTATTCCCGCATCGTCGGCTACATTAGGCCCGTGGATCAATGGAATCCAGGCAAGCAATCAGAATTCGGGGACAGAACAACTTTCCAAGTCGGGGATTGCGGATGCGGTAATTAATAAAGTATGAAGATCGGGGGATTGCAACCAGTTACTATTTTGGATTATCCGCAAAAAGTGGCAGCGATTTTATTCACCGCAGGGTGCAATATGCGCTGTCCTTTTTGTCATAATCCGGATTTGGTAATTCCGGAAAATATAGAGAAGTCCCATCTTTTGGATGAGAGTGAGCTTCTGACGTATTTGCAAAAAAGAAAGAAATATCTTGACGGCTTAGTTATAACCGGAGGAGAGCCAACTATGCAACCGGATATTATTGATTTTTGCCGGAAGGTGCATGAGATGGGTTATGCCATTAAGCTGGATACTAACGGCCTGATGCCCGAAGTGCTAGAGAAATTATTGGAAGAAAAATTATTGGATTATCTGGCCATGGATCTTAAAGGCCCTGTGGATAAGTATGAGAAATTTTGCGGTATCAAGGCGGATTGTGATAAAATAAATAAAAGCATTAAGATCGTTAAGGACAGCGGTTTGCCATATGAGTTTCGCAGTACCCTGGTCAAGGGCTTGCATGACAAAGGTGATGTAGCGGAGATGGCTAAGGCAATCAAGGGAGCGAAATTGTATTATTTGCAGAATTTTAATTTTCAAGATAGGCTAGTTGATAGCGGTTTTTCGGGAAAGAGTTTTTTAGTCAAGGAGATTGAAAATTTGGCTAAGATAGTCCAAGAATTCATTAAAAATTGTAAAATAAGATAAAATTATGGAAATCAAGCCTCAAAATAGCCCTGCGGAGCCTCTAGAAAAAGGGGAGAGCCGAAATATGGCAAGCGCTCAAAAAGAGGAAAAAAGCGAATTAATCAGATTGGCCAAGGAGAATTTGGATTATACAAAATTAATTTATGAAGATAC
Source organism: Candidatus Buchananbacteria bacterium (assembly GCA_903863425.1). Taxonomy (GTDB): domain Bacteria; phylum Patescibacteriota; class Patescibacteriia; order 2-01-FULL-39-33; family 2-01-FULL-39-33; genus CAIPBY01. The sequence continues at coordinate 10,867 of CAIPBY010000012.1, forward strand.
ACAGAAAATCAGAAGGTTTATGTTTTGGCGTTTGATTATAAATATATTCTGGATTATTTTAGTCATAGCTCCGATTATTGTGTCTTTAATCTGGTTGCCATCATTACTCAAGAATTATTCCCAAATGTTTACGGGCGGACAAAGCATGGATGAAATTTTTAAAATGTTAAAATAAAATGGAAAATTTAATCGAAAAAATTAAAGATCTGCAAGATCAAGTCTCTAGAGTCTGGGGGTTACTTTGACTTGGATTCTATAAAAATTTCTGTCGCTGAATTGGAAGGGGAAATGGCTAAGGGTGATTTTTGGTCTGATCAAGAACATGCCAAGGCAGTTTCCCAGAAATACGAAAATTTTAAGTCAGAATTGAGTGAGTGGCAGAATCTTCAGAGCGAAGTCACTGAGTTAGGGAATTTGGCGTCAATTTCCGATGATGATGGAGAGATGCAAGAAGAAATCAGCTCAAAGTTGATTAAGCAAGAAGCGCAATTCCGTAAGATGGAATTCGCTGTTTTGTTTTCCGGCAATCACGATCGAGGTGATGCTATTATCGCTATCCATGCCGGTACCGGAGGCGTCGATGCGCAAGACTGGGCGCAAATTTTGATGCGCATGTACTTAAGATTTTGTGAACGGCACAAATTAAAAACCAAAATTATTGATGAAACTCCGGGCGCGGAAGCGGGACTTAAAAGCGTGGTTATAGAAATAACTGGACCATTCGCTTATGGCTGGTTAAGATCAGAAAACGGCGTGCATCGATTGGTGCGCATCTCGCCCTTCGACGGAGAGAAAATGCGACATACATCTTTTGCGTTGGTGGAGGTGCTTCCAGCCATGGAAGAGGCGAAGGTGGTTGAACTCAAAGATGATGATTTAAAAATTGATGTGATGCGAGCCGGCGGACATGGCGGGCAGAGTGTTAATACTACAGATTCAGCCGTGCGGGTTACTCATTTGCCGACTGGAATCGTGGTCAAGTGCCAGAACGAGAGATCGCAATTGCAGAACAAGCAGAATGCCATTAAAATTATTAAAGCTAAGTTGCTTAAACTTCACGAGGAGCAAGAAGGGGAAAAGTTGCAAGAGATAAAAGGCGAATATCTCAAGGCGCAGTGGAGTAATCAATCGAGGTCATATGTGATGCAACCGTATAAATTAGTCAAAGACCATAGGACTGACTATGAGACGCAGGAAATTGATCGCGTGTTGGAGGGAGAATTTGATGATTTTGTGGAAAGTTATTTGAGAGAGAAAATTGATAAGAAGTAATAAATTAAATGAATTTCAGGAGGGAATTCAATTTACATAAGTCACAGATTTTTGGCATAGCCATGATTTGCGTCCTTTTGGGCACGGCTCTTGGCAATTTCGTAAGCATCAATCCATTTATAATATTTTGTTTGCTATTAATTTCAGCTCTTGGGCTGATTTTTTTTATTTCCCCTCCTTTCCAAGGAGGGGTTAGGCCTGCCCGCATTGCTATGCAAAGCATTGCAGGCGGGGGTGGTTTGCCGTTGTTTTCAGAAATCTCCGGCAACCCCCTCTCCGCTTCGCTACGCTCCCCCTTGGAAAGGGGGAGAAAAATACTTAAATTCTTTTTCCTCCTTTCCTTTTGTTTTCTCCTCGGCCTTTTTCGTTATCAAATCAGTTTACCGAACTACAGTGATGCCAATAAAATTTACTATTATAATAATGAAAAAGTGAATTTTGTTGGCGTGGTCACCAAAGTGGATAAGCGGATTAGTTATCAAAAATTAACCATTAACTCTCAGGAATTAATTCTGGGTAAAAAATCGCAAGATGTCAGTGGTAAAGTATTAATGAATCAAAAATTATATCCGGTTTATAATTACGGAGATAAATTGGAGATTTACTGCACGCTGGCCAAGCCGGAAAAGATTGAGGATTTTGATTATGATAAGTATCTGGCGCGCTACAATATCTATTCGCTTTGTCCTTTTGGAGATATCGGGATAGTCGGTCGTAATGAGGGTAATTGGTTCATGGCTCAAATTTTAAATTTGAAAAAGAAAATGTCGCAAGGTCTTAATTTGTCGATCAATGAGCCCGAAGCGTCTTTGATGCAAGGTATGATTCTGGGAGACACGGGATCTATTTCTGCAGATTGGAGTCAAAAGTTTTCTGATCTGGGGATAACTCATATTATTGCGGTTTCCGGTTCGCATATGGTGGTTATCTCAGCCATGTTTATGTTTGTGGCTATTGCTTTGGGTCTTGGACGTAAACGAGCTTTTTGGTTTGCGAGTATTGGTATCGCGATTTATACTATCATGATTGGCATGCCATCTTCGGCCGTGAGATCGGCTATTATGGGCATTATGTTTCTTTATGCTCAGAAAATAGGCCGTCCTGGTTCGGCCGGTAATTTGATTCTGCTCTCTGCGGTAGTTATGGTACTGGTTAATCCCAAAGTATTATTGTTTGATGCGGGATTCCAATTATCGTTTATGGCGGTGGTGGGCTTGGTATATTTTTTGCCTATATTAGAAAAATATCTTCGCAGAATTCCGAATGCGGGGCAGTTGAAAGAGATGGCACTTACAACTGTGGCGGCCGAGTTGGCGACTTTACCTTTGCTTATTTATTATTTTCAAAAAATTTCCCTGATTTCTATCTTGGCCAATATGCTGATTCTCCCCATTATTCCGGCACTGATGATTTTGGGTTTTGTTAATGCGGTAGTTAGTCTTTTATTTTTACCCTTAGCCAGAGTAGTTGGTTTGGTTAATTGGCTTTTGGCGCTTTATTGGCTCAAAGTTACGGATATTTTGCATGCCTTACCCTATGGATTTTTTAATGTGAAGATAAATATTTGGGGATTATTAATTATGTATTTAGTAATTTTTGCTTTGAGATTTTGGTTTAGCCGTAAGCGTAATTCCTTGACAGAGAAAAATGTGGTATAATAATAATTAAGAATTTAAATTAAAAAATATGAGAAAAATATTTTTGGGGTTGGCATTCATGGCTCTATGTCTTTTGGCAGTTCATACCGCTCAAGCGGTCTATGTTCCTATGTCCGGGGATATTATTAAATTAGCCAATAGGCCGGCTTTGTATTATATTGACGATTATAATGCCAGGCATCTTTTCCCGAATTCTGCTACTTTTTGGACTTGGTATATCGGAATCTGGAAAGATCAGAAGATAAAAGTCGTTCCTCAAGTCGATTTTGATAATCTTGATGTCGGTAAAAATGTTACCGCCAGACCTGGAACAGGTCTTGTCCAATTTGATAATGCCAATAAGGTTTATGCCCTGACTCCCGGAGCTGTCTTGTGCGAAGTCAGAGCACTTTATGGCGACAATTGGCAATCGTATGTTATCCCTATCCAAGATTCATTTGAAAGCGATTATTTCAAGAATTCCGCTTGCAATATTATCTCCACCTCCAAATATCCCGATGGCAGTATCATCCAATATGCGGGCGCCAAAGACATTTGGTATATTAGCGGAGGCAAGAAAAGGCAATTCACCGGCAATAGCTTCATAGCCAATAATTTTAAGGATAGTTATGTAATCAAGAATGTTCCTGCTACCATCTCGTATTCTGCTGGTACCAGTATTTCCGGATCAGAAGCGGGATTTACGGTTGGTCCGACAGTTAATATTTCCTCGAATCCCAATAATAGTTCTGCTTCTAGTAGCGTGGATTTGGCCGTAATGGATATTATTACGCCTACAAGCAAGATTTATAAAGGAAACGTTATTGATGTTCAGGTGGTGGTCAAGAACTTGGGAGCGAATCTGACCAGTGGCAAGGGATTAGATGGGGCGGTTTTGACGGCTACGGACTGGGTGACAGATAATATTTCCCATGCTGATTTTCCTTCGACAGTTAGTCCATTTAAGACCGGTCAATTGTTTACCATCGATTATCGAGGCAGATTTCTTAATATAGGTGATAAGACTATAACCGTCAAGATGGATACTGGAGGAGAGCTTGTAGAATCCAATGAGAATAATAATACTTTTTCCAAGAAGATTACGGTGAGCAATTAAAAATTTTTACTCCTACAAATTACGAATCTGTTACAAATATATAAATTTTTGCTTTCAGGTTAATTTTTGGCTGGAATGTTTTTTGCAAATATTTGTATATTTGTTATTTTATTTGTAATTTGTAGGAGCATAATTAATCCATGTCCAAAAATAAATTTTCAAAATATTTTCTTTTTGTCTTGCTGGGAGCGGTTTGTTTGTCTGTGGTTGCCATAATCCAAACCAACACCGGCTCAATCGGCAAAGTGAAAGGGGATTTTGCAGTTGGAGACGCTGGAAAACTGAAAGTGATATTTTTTGATGTGGGCCAAGGTGATGCCAGCTTGATAATCACGCCAGGAGGAGAAAAGATTTTGACTGATGGCGGACCTGACAATACCGTAATTCGCAAATTAGGTGAATATTTGCCTTATTATGACAAAAAAATTGATTATATTATTCTAAGTCACCCCCACGCCGATCACGTCACAGGATTGGATGAGGTTTTGCGTAGATATCAAGTGGGAAAAGTGATAACGACTGGAATTTTGCATACAGCTCCGGATTATTTGGAATTTTTGGACTTAATCAAGCAGAAGAATATTCCCGTGGAAATTATTGATAGTCGCGAAGGTATAGAGCTGGACTCGGGAGCGAGAATAGATTTTCTGTATCCGGATAAAAGTTTTGCTGGGACAAAAATGGAGAATTTAAATAATGGCTCCATTGCTTATAAATTATCTTATGCGAGTACAACTTACTTATTTATGGGAGATTTGGAAAATGAGGAGTATTTATCTTCAACAACTCCCTTAATTCTCAAGTCTGATGTGCTCAAAGTCGGACACCACGGATCGGCTAATGCCAATGATAAGGAGTTTTTGAAATTAGTCAGTCCTAATTTTGCCATCATATCAGTCGGAGCAAGTAATACTTATGGTTTGCCCGGCTTTCGGACACTTCATGAGTTGGGGCAGGATGGAGCCCAAATATTTCGAACTGATGAAGGTGGCGATATTGAATGTGTAAGCGATGGTATGCGCGCAAATTGCACGAAGCTTGCCAAATAACAGTTAATTTGCTAAACTTTATTCAAGTTGAGAACATAAGAAATCTCATTTTATTTTTCTAATAATTTATAATTATGAGCGATAAAAAACGCAAAATTTTGCTAGTTGAGGATGACAGCATGATTGTGGAAATGTATAAATTACGTTTTGAGGAGGAAGGATTTGAGGTGACAGTGACTGACAAGGGAAGCGAGGCCATAAAATTAGCAGAAAGTTTGAAGCCAGACATTATTCTGCTCGATATAATTCTGCCGGAAGTCGATGGGTTCAATATTTTGCAGACCCTGAAATCAGATGCCAACACCAAGGACTTGCCGATTTTACTACTAACTAATTTAGCTCAGGAATCTGACAAGGAAAGGGCTATGGCTATGGGAGCAAATGATTATTTTGTGAAGTCACAGCATACTCCCTCAGATGTTTTGCAAAAAGTAATGGAATTAATAAAATAAAAGACATGGAAACCAACATTGACTATTTTTTGATGAAGACAAAGGTGGAAGGATTGGATAAGAAATTTGATCTTTCCGATATTGATTCTCGAAAGGAGTATTTCGAGGCCAAAGCCGGTGACGAGATCAAGAAGTTAAAGGAATTTTTTGAAACCAACACCTTTATTGCCTATTTGCTCGGCAAGAAGAATTCCGGCAAAGGAACTTACACTAAGTTGCTTGCGGAAATTTTTGGCAAGGACAAAATCGGCCACATCTCGGTGGGAGATATTGTCCGAGCTATTCACGCCGATATGGAAGACCCGATCAAAAAGCAGGAGTTGCTTGATTATTTGAAAGCCAATTATCGAGGCTATATGTCGTTTGATGATGCGGTTAATGCGCTTCTTGGGCGTGATACCAAAACCTTGCTTCCCTCGGAATTCATTCTGGCTTTGCTTCAGAAAGAAATTGATAAAAGGCCGAAATCATCACTATTTATCGATGGTTTTCCTCGAGATTTGGATCAGATTTCTTATTCCCTTTTTTTCCGCAATTTGATTAATTACAGACAGGATCCAGATGTGTTTGTAGCCATTAACATCCCTGAAGCGGTTATTGATGAGAGAATGAAGAACAGGGTAGTCTGTCCGATTTGCAAAACTCCAAGAAGTTTGAAATTGTTAGCGACCAAGGAAGTGGGATTTGACCAGGAGAAAAAGGAATATTATTTGAAATGCGATAATCCAGAATGTAATGGCGTCAAAATGGTAGGCAAAGAAGGTGATAGCATGGGCATTGAATCCATCAGAGATAGATTAGAATTAGATCAGAAATTAATTGATAAGATCATGGAACTCCATGGCGTGCCCAAGATTTTGCTTCGCAATGCGCTTCCAGTGGCTATGGCTCATGATTTGATTGATGATTATGAAATCACCCCAGAGTATAGCTATGAATTAGCCGAGGATGGTAAAGTGCTCACGCACGAAAAACCATGGGCTACCAAGGATGATGAAGGTAATGAGGCTTATAGTTTGATGGCACCGGCGGTGGTTGTTTCTTGGTTGAAGCAGTTGGTGAAGGCGTTTGAATTATAAAATATTTTTCTTTATCTCAAACCCACCTTTTTAAAAAGGTGGGGCCAAAACGCAAGCGTACAAAATCATGGCCAAATTTTCCCTGCGCTCACTAAGCCACATGCGCCTCTGCTGAGGCTATATGCTGGCTATACACGCTCGCGCTTAGGGAAAATTGGCAACAATATTTTGTAATGCTTGCAAGGGTGCGGGTACAAATACAAATTTAAATTTAATAAAAAAAATAATGCCCGGAACCTCACTCGCGGGCATTTTTGGTTGTGTTGATTGAATCGCAATCCCTTTTTTAAGGCGTGGGTTCGGTGGACGCTATTTCGTCCGGCCAGACCCAGAAATCGCGGTCATCGGTGAACCACTTGAAGAATCGTTTCAGCTCGTCAATTCTTCTGCCGTAGCCGTTTTTACGCCCAAGCCGACATTCGTGTCTGGCATATTCGCCTGGAAAGCGATCCACCGTTCCAGCAAGAACGACGGCTGGTCCGCCAGGCATTGTATTGCTGGCGAAATGTTTTCCGATTGCTCGGATTCTCTTTTTCGCCTCTTGGCATAAGGGATCCTGGCAGATTTCCACATGTGCAGTGAATTTCGCTGCCAGTTCATTGGTGAAGCCGAATTTATTCGCGTGGTTGGCTTCAAGCCACTTTTTGGTTATGCGAAGCTCGAGGTCTTCTCCATCTGCGTTTTCGCCAATCAGAATCACGACCGTGTTCCAAAAGATATTGTGAAACAAGTCAGCAAAGAGCCATCCTGCCGCACGCTTCATTCCCTTGGATATCTCTTCACAGGTATACTCACGTTCAGCCATTGGATTAATCCTCCATTGTTGTGGCCTCTTGTCAATAACTCCAAAATGAACATAAATAGAGAGTACTTAAAATTACATATTTTGTCAATATTTTTTAATCCAAATTACATAATAACTTAGCGGATTGGGGTTTGGGGGGAGCACCTTTCGCCAAAGCGCGAGTTGTAAGCCGAACCTCAGCCAGCAGGATGAGGTGAGCGAAACGAAGCGCGAATTAGCAAGGTATAAATCCCACCGAGCATAAGGCGAAATTGCGTACCCCAAAACCTTTGGTTCTTTCAGTTATGAAAGAACATGAGAAATAGCTGAGAAATAATATAAAAGATAATAAAAAACAAAAAACACCTTATTAGTAGGTGTTTTTTGTTTTTTGAGATTTTTACTTCCCCTTATTCACAGTTTTGATGCATCTGGCGCAGATTTTGGTCTTGACGCCATCAAGTTTTTTGGATTGAAGATTTATTTTCTGTTTTCTTTTGGTCTTTACTTTGGAATGGCTGACATTAAATGAGGTGTTGGTGCCTCTGCCACAGACTTCGCATGATTTAGACATGATATTTAGTTAAAAGTTTATAAAGTTATCAAGTTATAAAGTAAGTCCAAAGAAACTTTATGAACTTTCAACTTTATAACTTTATAACTGAAATCATAACAAATTTGTGCAAATAAGTCAATTATGTTATATTAATAAGGAAAATAATAATCATAGTATGATTTTATGCCCATAACTTGGATTCTTTCCCAACCTTTATTTTTTGTGGCCTGGATTGTTGCCATTGTGGTCACTTTGACTATCCATGAATTTTCTCATGCCCTAGCTGCCAATTATTTTGGTGATGATACGGCCAAGCAATCAGGCCGTTTGAGCCTTAATCCCTTAGTCCATGTAGATCCTATTGGTTTCCTGATGATGCTTCTAATTGGTTTCGGCTGGGCCAAGCCGGTGCCAGTAAATTCATATAATTTACGTCGTCCCAGATTAGCCATGGCCGTAATTTCTCTCGCCGGACCAGGCGCTAACTTAATCGGATTTATCGTTTTTGGCATAGTTTTGAAGATTTTGGCGCCATTTTTGGGCCCTGCCAATTTACTTACAAATTTCCTATTTTTACTTGTTTTGATTAATGTATCGTTGATGCTTTTCAATCTTATTCCTATTCCACCGTTAGACGGTTCCAAGGTGCTTTTTAGCATATTGCCCGATAAATATGCTGATTTTAAGGATAAATTATCGCATTATGGGCCATTTGTTTTGCTAATTTTAGTGTTTGCCGACTCATTTTTGGGTTTCGATCTCTTTGGCAAGGCTTTTGGCTTAATTTTCAGCAATTTGTCAATATTTTTTAATTTTTAAGCTGGTTTAGTATTCCGTCTTGACTTTTGCCCGGTAATTGTTTAAAATATTTATGTATTAAAAAGTAATTAACAAGAAATTCCTAGAAATATAAGTATAACCAAAGGACAGCTTATAACTCTCGGAATTCCCATCTCGGGAATTTTTTAAACTATAAATTATGCCAACCATTAATCAATTGCTCAAAAAACCAAGAGTAATCAAAAAAGCCAAGTCCAAAACACCTGATTTACAGATAACTTTGGATTCTTTGCATCGTAAGAAAAGAACCATGCCCAAGGGTTGTTCCTTTAAGCGTGGCGTGTGCGTCCAAGTTAGAACTACTACTCCGAAGAAACCAAACTCCGCTCTACGAAAAATTGCTAGAGTTAGGCTTAGCAACGGCCAAGAAGTTACTGCTTATATCCCGGGAATTGGCCATAATTTGCAAGAGCACTCAATCGTTATGGTTCGTGGTGGCAGGGTAAAAGATTTGCCTGGTGTCAGATATCATATTGTTCGCGGTGTTTACGATAGTGCTGGCGTGGCCAACAGGAAGAAGGGTCGCAGTTTGTACGGTATGAAGAAAGAGAAGAAAGCCACGAAATAGTTGAAAGTTCATAAAGTTTATAAAGTTATAAAGTAGGACTCTATAAACTAGAATGAACTTTAAAATAGTATTTAACTTTATAACTTGATAACTTTTAACTTTATAACTTAAATTTATGCGAGGTAAACCAGCAACAAAAAGAAAAATAAAACCAGATAGCAAATTCAATCAAGAAAATATTGCTAAATTCATTAATTATATAATGGAAAGAGGCAAGAAGGCCACGGCCGAGAAGATTGTTTATGAAGCCATGGATTTGATTTCCCAGAAGACCAAGCTAGATCCTTTGGATGTGTTCAATACTGCGATGCAAAACATTTCTCCATCTGTAGAAATCAAAGGTAAAAGAGTTGGTGGCGCTAACTATCAAGTTCCAGTCGCCGTACGATCGGAGAGAAGTTTGACTTTGGGAAGCAGATGGTTGATTGCAGCTGCCAAAGCCAGAAAAGGCAAGAAGATGGCTGAAAAATTAGCTGATGAAGTTATTAATGCTTACAACAATGAAGGTACAGCGATCAAGAAGAAGCAGGATACTTATAGAATGGCTGAAGCCAATCGTGCTTTTGCGCATTTTTCTAGATAAATAAATTTTTTAATATGGCCGCCGAATTACTAGACATTTATTCTTTTGAAGGTGAGCTAGTTGGTCAGATGGAAAAGAAAGAATTTCATGAGACGATAAGGCAAGAGTACAAAGAAAAGGGCTCAACCTCAATTAGACATAAGCATGTCCGTTTATTCCTTATGACTTCCAAGGGAAGAATAATTTTACAAAGAAGATCTAAGTGGAAGGGCGATAATGCTGGAATGTGGGACAAGACAATCGGTGGGCATATTACCAGTGGAGATACTTTTGAATTAACCATGCTGAAGGAATGTGCGGAAGAATTAGGAATACCAGCAACAATCGTTAAGCCAGAAGATTTTGATAAGGTATCTTCTACCACAGATTTACATGTTTTGGCCATATTGAAACCATTAATTCTTTTGGATAATTATCAATCTCATAGAATGCATGGCGGAGAGAAATGGACGGAAAGTAGTATTACTCAATTTTTCTTTGGTTATTATGATGGAGCCATTAGATTTATTGATAGCGAGTCATGTGGCGTACAAGTTTTTACCCGAGAAGAGCTAGAAGAAGAGGCTAAGGCCAGCCCTGAAAATTTTACTGACGACATAAGATATATGATTAATAAATTTGGGACACTGATTAAGCCAGCTGAAAAGAAAATAGAGCATGTTTTGAATATTTAGAAATTATTTAAAAATTCCAAAATTGAAAATTGTTTGAAAATTATAAATTAAAAATTGAAAATTATAAAAATGTATGCCCCGTAAAATTCCTATTGAAAAAATCAGAAATATCGGTATTATCGCCCATATCGACGCTGGAAAGACAACTGTCTCCGAGCGTATTTTGTTCTACACCGGCAAGAAGCACAAAATCGGCGAAGTTCATGAAGGTGAAGCTACGATGGATTGGATGGAACAAGAGCAAGAAAGAGGTATTACCATCACTTCTGCGGCCACGACTTGTTTCTGGCCGAATGCGCAGTGGCTGGGAGGCGGGGATATCCAAATCAATATCATTGATACTCCCGGACATGTGGATTTCACAGCTGAAGTGGAGAGATCTCTTCGCGTGCTTGATGGCGGTGTCATTGTCTTCGATGGCGTGGCCGGCGTAGAGCCTCAATCAGAAACTGTTTGGCGACAATCAGAGAAATATCATGTGCCAAAAATCGGATTTGTAAACAAAATGGATCGGATGGGCGCCAATTTCTACAATGACATGAATTCCATTCATGAGAGACTCACCGCTAATGCTCATCCAATACAACTGCCAATCGGCGCCGCTGATACTTTTACCGGCATCATTGATTTGTTTGAGATGAAAGCTGAAGTTTACCAAGATGAGTTGGGTACTAAATGGGAAGTAACCGATGTGCCCGCTGATGAGCTGGAGCGAGCCAAGGAATTCAGAGCCAAGTTGGTTGAAGCCATTGTAGAAAATGATGAAAAATTAATGGAGAGATATTTGGCCGGAGAAGAAATTTCTATTCCAGATTTGAAAAAAACCTTACGACGTGCAGTTATTGATAATAAAATTGTGCCGATTCTTTGCGGTTCTGCTTTGAAGAACAAGGGTGTGCAATTTTTGCTTAATGCCATTGATGAATATTTGCCATCGCCAATGGATGTTTCGGCACCGCTGGGAACTGATGTCGATGACGAAGAGAAGAAAGTGGAAGTGAAAGTTTCTGACGATGCTCCGATGGCTGGGTTAGCATTTAAGATCGCCACTGATCCTTTTGTTGGTAAATTAGTATTTTTCAGAGTATATAGTGGAGTTATGAAATCAGGATCATATCTAGTAAATAATTCCAATGGCAACAAAGAGAGAATCGGCCGAATACTTAGAATGCATGCCAATTCCCGAGAAGAAATTGATGAAGTGTATGCCGGAGAAATTGCCGCCATTGTCGGTATCAGACAAGTTACGACTGGTGATACTTTGTCAGATCCAAGTTTCCCAGTGCACTTAGAAAATATTACTTTCCCTGAACCGGTTATTGATATTGCGGTTGAGCCCAAGACCAAAGTTGATCAAGAAAAAATGGGATTTGCTTTGGCCAAGCTGGCTGAAGAGGATCCGACTTTCCGCGTGCACACTGATGAAGAAACCATGCAGACGATTATTTCTGGCATGGGAGAGTTGCATTTGGATATTATCGTGGATCGTATGAAAAGAGAATTCAAGGTTGAAGCCAATATCGGCGCTCCTCAAGTCGCCTATCGTGAAACCATCAAAGGCAAAGCCGAAGCTGAAGGCAAATATATCAGGCAATCTGGTGGACGCGGACAATATGGTCATTGCTGGATCAGGATTGAACCGTCAGAAGCCAACAAAGGATTTGAATTTTTTGATGAAACAAAAGGCGGTGCTATTCCCAAGGAATATATTAAGCCAATTGAAAAAGGCATTAAGGAAGCCATGGCCAGAGGAATCCTTGCTGGTTATCCTGCGATTGATATCAAGGCGACAGTATATGATGGATCATTTCACGAAGTTGACTCTTCAGAAGCAGCTTTTAAAATCGCTGGATCACTTGCTTTCCAGGAAGCTTCCAAGCGCGCCACTCCGATTATCCTTGAGCCAGTTATGAAAATCGAGGTTGTTACTCCAGAGCAATTCATGGGAGATATTATTGGTGATCTTAATTCCAGACGCGCGATTATTCTTTCCATGGCTGATAGAGGAGCAGGCGCGACGGCTCTGAAAATTATTACGGCTAATGTTCCGTTGTCTGAAATGTTTGGTTATACTACGACTCTAAGGTCAATGTCACAAGGCAGAGCCTCATCTTCTATGGAATTTTTCCAATACTGTGAAGTGCCGAAGAATGTAGAAATGAAGATCGTAGAAGGCAGGAAGGGAACAGGAGAGAAGAGAATATAAAAATTGTAATTTAAAATAAAAGCGCCCCGGACAGTGAAACGAACGCGTTCGAATGCGTTGCTCAAAGTCGCGGGGGCGAGGCGAGGCGGATATTCCCATCAATCCTCCTTTCTGTTCTGGATGGGAAATATGAAAATATTTGTTAGAGGCGGAGGCGTCGCCTTGGCGGGTTTATCCATGTAGTGGCAGTAGATGGCAAAGATGACTACTGGGGTAGCGCCTATGACAATCGGTAGCATGCCTACACAAAGAAACGCCGTTACTTTGGAAATATAGTGCATCTTCTCTAAGTATTCCAACAGCGCATTACTACCAGCCACGAATGCAATTAAAGCAACGGCGACGATCTCTATGAGGAGAACAATTCCCGCGCCTATCGCATTATCCTTTATTGCCTTTTTCGTTTTTTGTTGCATTTTTTAGGCTCCTTCTTAAGCTTGAGGTGAAATGAACTTACTCTATCTTCAATTTCAATTATAGCATACTATCCAATTCCTGTCAATAGCTAATTAAATATTTTATCTAAATCCAGCACTAATTTTAGCCAATTTTCAATATAATTTAAATAATCAACGATTTGACCCAGTCATTAATTAAAATTAGTGCTGGATAAATTACCCACAATCATATGTCAAACCTTCAAAAAGTAGTGGATTTGATCAATAAAACTGGGGATAAAGCCATAGTTTTGGATCAAAATGGCGATCCTAACTATGTTTTGATGGCTTTCAGTGACTATGAACAGCTAATTGTGGGTAAATCAGAGGTTCGTGGCTTGACAGAAGCTGAACTTTTAGATAAGATTAACCGTGATATCGCAGTCTGGAAAGAAGGTCAAAAATCGCAAGATTTAGACCATGAAGGTCACGATATTCCCAGAGATTTATCTAATTTTAGAAGCTTTGAAGAGGCATTTGACGCTGACATAGATCAGCTCAAAGAAGAAGAGGATTTTGATAATGAAGATGAGGAAAAAGACGAGGATAGGTTCTATTTTGAAACAGTAGAATAATTGCCTATATTTACCTCTTGTAAAATTAATTAATTGTGTTATAATAATTAAGCATTTAAAAATACTAATAAACCTGTTAGGTCTGGGTAAAACCTTGTAATCAATCCGCCCCGTGTCTGCCTCTGGCAGATGGTGCGGACGAACCAGGGGACCTAATTGACAAGGAATAATCACCATGGCAGAACAATTTAACAGATCCAAGCCACATGTAAATGTGGGAACAATCGGTCACGTTGACCACGGAAAGACTACTTTAACAGCAGCCATTCTTAACACTTTAAGTGATCGAGGATTTACTGCTCAGCACAAATCTGTTGATCAGATTGATGCCGCTCCAGAAGAAAAGGCTCGTGGTATTACTATTGCTACTGCTCACGTTGAGTATGAGACAGAGAAAAGACATTATGCTCACGTCGATTGCCCAGGACATGCTGACTATATTAAAAACATGATTACTGGTGCCGCTCAGATGGATGGCGCAATTTTGGTTGTAGCCGCTACTGACGGACCTATGCCTCAGACTAGAGAGCATATTCTTTTGGCTAATCAGGTTGGTGTTCCTCATATTATTGTTTTCATCAATAAGGTTGATCAGGTAGATGATGAATCATTAGTTGATTTAGTTGAAGAAGAAATTAGAGATTTACTTAAGAAATATCAATTCGACGGAGATAATGCTCCAGTTATTCGAGGTTCTGCCTTGAAAGCTTTGCAAGATCCAAAGGGTCCCGATGGCGATGCTATTATGAAACTTATGGATGCTTTGGATTCTTATATCCCTGAACCTCAGAGAGCAACTGACCAGCCATTCTTGATGCCTATTGAAGATGTCTTCTCTATTGAAGGCAGAGGAACTGTAGTAACCGGAAGAATTGAAAGAGGTATTGTCAAGATAAATGAAGAAGTTGAATTAGTTGGTTTAGCTGATACCAAGAAGACTGTTGTTACTGGAATTGAAATGTTTAACAAGAATCTTGACGAAGGCAGAGCCGGTGATAATGCTGGCGTTTTGCTTCGTGGCATTAAGAAAGATGAAGTTGAAAGAGGACAGGTGCTTTGCAAACCAGGATCAATTACTCCACATAGCGAATTTGAAGCTGAAGTTTATGTCTTATCCAAAGAAGAAGGTGGAAGACATAAGCCATTTTTCAAAGGATACAAGCCACAGTTTTATATTAGAACTACTGATGTAACTGGAGAAGTTGAATTACCAGAAGGCAAAGAAATGGTTATGCCTGGCGATACTGTCAATTTGAAAATCAAATTGGGTAAGACCGTGGCCATGGAAGAAAAGATGAAATTTGCTATCAGAGAAGGCGGACACACTGTTGGAGCTGGCGTGGTGACCAAAATAATCAAATAAATATTTTCACAACAGAGACGTCTTTCGGGGCGTCTCTGTATCGTGAATGTTTAAATACACTGATAATTACAAAAAAATGGCGTTAAAAACTACTTCTGCTACACCTGAAAATGATAAGCCACATCAGAGAATCAGGATCAAAATCAAAGCTTACGATCACAAGATAATCGATAATTCTGCCAAAAAGATTATTGATACTTGCCAAAGATTCGGAGCTAGAGTTGTTGGTCCGGTACCGCTTCCTACAGAAAAGAAGAAATACACAGTCAATAAATCGACTTTTGTACACAAGGATAGTAGGGATCAATTTGAGATGAGGGTTCATAAGAGATTGCTTGATATATTCGATCCAAATTCTCAGACTATTGATGCTCTTATGAGTTTGAACTTGCCAGCAGGAGTAAATGTAGAAATAAAAATGTAAATTAAATATTTCGTTTTTTGAAAAGACGGATTTATAAAGAAAATGGAGAAAGATCCGAGGACTCAGGAAGCCTTTAGCGGAAAACCTCCATCGTCAATATGAATCTCGTGAGAGGAAAATAATTAAAATATCCAAAATTTAGATAGGTCCCATTACTCAAGATTTCTGAGGGGGAATGATCTGGTTTTTGAGATATGACCAGATTTTTTTGTTTATAAACCATTCAATATGAAATTCATTTTAGGAAAAAAATTAGAAATGAGCCAGATTTTCAAGGAAGACGGTACCGTTATTCCCGTTACTGCTGTCGTGGCCACTGATAATGTTATTGCCCAGATTAAAACCAAAGACAAAGATGGCTATATTGCTGTCCAGGTTGGATATGGAGTGGGCAAGCACAATAACAAGGCCAAAGTGGGACATTTGAAGGGTTTGGATGCTGTGGGCTCGCTCAAAGAATTTAGAATGAAAGAAGATGAATTATCTGAAGTGAAGCGTGGAGACAAGATAGGCGTAGAAGCATTTTCCGCTGGAGATGGCGTGGATGTGATTGGTTTTTCCAAGGGAAAAGGATTTCAGGGTGTAGTCAAAAGACATGGTTTTCATGGTCAGAAGGCTTCTCATGGACACAAAGATCAAGAGAGAATGCCTGGATCTATTGGTGCTGGTGGCGTGCAAAGAGTTTTCCGAGGAGTAAGAATGGCTGGAAGAATGGGTGGAGATCAAGTGACAGTTAAGGGTTTGGAGATTATTTCCGTTGATCCAGAGAAGAACATTCTTTATATCAAAGGAGCTTTGCCAGGAGCCAGAAATGGTTTGGTTATTGTAAGTGGTGAAGGAAAGTTAGAAGTAAAACCCGCCTCCGCTGAAGCTATTTCGGGCAAGAAAGATTCTACTCCAGTAATTGAAGCCAAAGAAGGAATCAGGACAGAGGAGGCTGTTGTAGAAGAAGTTGTTAATCCAATTGAAGAAGTTAAGGTTGAAGCTCCAACTGAAGAGGTTATGGCCGAAGAAGCTGTTGTGGCAGATGAAATTCCAGAGAAAAATAATTAAATTATCAGTTATTAGTTATATATTAATATGAAATTACCAGTCTACAATTTAGCGGGAGAAAAGACCAAGGAAATAGAATTAAGTTCTAGAATATTTGGCGTGAAAGTAAAACCCGAAGTTGTTCATCAGGTGGTGATAGCCCAACAAGCAAATTCCAGACAGGTTCTGGCTCATACCAAAGATAAGAGCGAAGTTCGTGGTGGCGGTAAGAAGCCATGGAAGCAAAAAGGTACTGGACGCGCTAGACACGGATCATCCAGGTCTCCAATTTGGAAAGGTGGAGGCGTTACTTTCGGTCCTACCAAAGACAGAAATTACACTTTGGGAGTCAATACCAAGCAAAAGCAATTGGCTATGGCCATGTGTTTATCTGATAAAGTAGCAAATAATTTATTTGTAGTATTCGAAAAATTGGAATTACCCAAGGGCAAGACCAAGGAATTGACTTCATGGGTTAAAGAGATTAAGTCCAAAGTTGTTGAATTAGGAAAAACCAAGAAAATATTATTTGTTTTGGATAATAATGATGAGAAATTTATTAGATCAGCATATAACTTAGATAATGCCAATACTATTACTGCTGATTCTCTTAATTGTGTTGAATTACTTAAATATGATGCAGTTTTGGCATCATCTGAGGCCGTGGATATGATAGAAAAGCATTACAAAAAGGTATCGCAGAAAACAGTAAATAAAGAAGAAACTAAATAAAGATATGGGAATTTTCGATAAATTCAAAAATAAGAAAGATGATGATTCAACTGATGACAAGAAGTCAGCAGTAGTTTCAAAGCCCGTCAAAGAAGAAACTAAGGCCAAAATTGAGCCTAAGATTAAGTCTGAGAATAAAGTAGAAGATGTTGTGGCTCATGAGACTGAGACTGTTTCCAAGACTGGCGCCAAAGAAAATCTATTCGGAGTTTTGGTCAGACCTATAGTTACAGAAAAATCTTCCATGCTAGGAGCGCTTAATCAATATGCTTTCTTGGTCTCCGCTGATGCTAATAAAATTCAGGTAGCTCGAGCCGTAAAGGAAAAGTATGGCGTTACTCCAAGCAGAGTGAATATTTTGAATAAAAGCGGAAGAAAGGTGAGATATGGCAAGACTTATGGCCGAACCAGCGACACCAGAAAGGCTATCGTGTTTTTGCCAGAAGGAAAATCAATAACTATTTACGAAGGAATATAATTAATATATGGCAATAAGAATTTATAAACCAACATCTCCAGCCAGGCGCCAAACATCAGTTTTGGTAACTGATACTGGTGCCAATAAGCCACTCAAGAAATTGATTCTTAGCGGTAAGAATTTTGCTGGCAGAAATAATCAAGGCAAGATTACGGTTAGGCATCAAGGTGGCGGTTATAACAAGAAAATCAGAATTATTGATTTCAAAAGAGATAAGTTTGATATTCCTGCTGTTGTGGCTTCACTTGAATATGATCCAGGTAGAAATGCCAAGATTGCCTTGCTTCATTATGCTGATGGCGAAAAAAGATATATAATAGCTTCAGACGGTTTGAAAGTTGGCGAGAAGTTACTTAGTTCTTCAAAACTGATTGAGATTAAAGAAGGCAATCATATGCCTTTGGAAGTTATTCCTCCGGGAATGTTCGTCCACAGCGTAGAGCTTTGTCCAGGTAAAGGCGCTCAGATTGCTCGAGGCGCAGGAAGCAATGTTTATTTGATGGGTATTGATAATGGCAAAGCACAACTCAAGATGCCTTCAGGAGAAGTGAGATTAGTTTCTGAAAAATGTTTAGCTACTATTGGCACAGTTAGCAATTCAGAATTCAAGAATATTCGTTGGGGTAAGGCAGGAAGAATGCGACATAGAGGAATCAGGCCAACTGTCCGAGGAAAAGTTATGAATCCAGTTGATCATCCTCATGGTGGTGGTGAAGGCCATAATCCAATTGGTATGAAGCATCCGAAGACTCCTTGGGGCAAACCAGCTCTCGGAGTGAAGACCAGAAAACCGAATAAGAAATCACAGAAATTGATTTTGAAAAGAAGACCATCCAGGAAGAAAAGCAAATAAATAAAAAGAGACTAAATTATAATATATGCCAAGAAGTTTAAAGAAAGGCCCATACGTAGATCAAAGATTGATGGCCAAATTAGCTAAGTTGAAAATCGGCGAAAAAACCGTTATTAAGACTTGGGCTAGAAATTCCACAATTACTCCAGAAATGGTAGGGTTTACTTTTGGTGTGCATAATGGCAAAGAGCATATAGCAGTGTTGGTCTCAGAAAACATGGTTGGACACAAGCTAGGCGAATTTTCTCCAACCAAGAAGTTTATTAGACATGGAGGAAAGATTCAAAAGGCGATAGAGCAATCTAAGAAGTAATAAATTTATGGAAACCAAAGCTAAAGCAAAATTTCTCAAGATTTCACCCAGAAAAGTCAGACTCGTTGCAGATCTGATCAGGGGTTTGAATGTGGAAGAAGCCATGGTTCAATTGCAATTCACTAGAAAAGCATCTTGCGATCCATTGAAGAAGCTTCTTAAATCCGCTATAGCCAATGCTGAAGAAAATGATGATTTGAAAAGAAGTAATTTATTTATTTCCGAAATCAGGGTTGATGAGGCTCCTACCACCTATCGTTGGATGCCAAGAGCTATGGGTAGAGCTACTCCAATTAGAAAGAGGGCATCTCATGTCAGTTTGATTCTTGATGAAAGGATTCCTACAACGGAGAAGAAGGCCAAAGAGAAAAAAGATAGTAAAGATGATATAGTTAAGATAGAAGATTTTGATCAATTGAAAGCCGTAGAGAAGGAAAAGAGTAAAGATGAGAAGATTACTGACGGCAAAGGAAAAGGCGGATCAACTGCCAAACCGCAAAAAGGTTTTGCTAATAAACTATTTAATAGAAGATCAGGCGAAAGATAAAATATATGGGACAAAAAGTTCATCCAAAAAGTTTCAGACTGAAAATAAATAAGACTTGGGATTCCAAGTGGTATGCCGACAAAAAGGATTTTGCAGATCTTCTTCGGCAGGATGTTTTGGTTCGAAAATTTATTATGAAGAAGTTGAAGAATGCCATGGTAGCCAGAGTGGATATCGAGCGCACATCCAATGCTTTAAACATAAATATTTTTTCAGCTAAGCCGGGTGTTATTATCGGACGTGGAGGATCTGGAGCTGAAGATTTGAAGAAAGAAATCCACAATTCATATCTTAAGGATGCTTTCAGCAGGAAAAGAGGACTCAAGAGTATTAACGTCAATATTTTGGAAGTTGAAAGGCCAGGATTAGAAGCCTCTTTGATTGGCCAAGTTATCGCCGCTGATTTAGAAAGACGTATTCCATTTAGAAGATCAATCAAGCAAGCCATTGGCAGAGTAGAAAAAGCCGGAGCTAAGGGTGTTAAGGTTATCGTTTCAGGAAGACTTGATGGAGCTGAAATTGCTAGACGCGAAACTTTATTTTCTGGCAAGATTCCTCTTCATACTTTGCGAGCAGACATTGATTATTCCAGAATTGCAGCTCAGACTATTTACGGAAAAGTAGGAGTAAAGGTTTGGGTGTACAAGGGAGAAGTTTTCGGAGAGCAGAAAGATAAGGAAGAAGGCAAAAATAAAGAAAATAGAGAAAGAAAATCAAATAATTAAATATTATGTTGGCACCAAAGAAGTTAAAAAGAAGAAAACAACATCGTCCAGATGTTCGAGGCGTGGCTACCGCTTGCAACACCGTTGCTTTTGGTAAATTCGCCTTGAAAGCAATTACTGGAGGTTGGATTGATGCCAAGCAAATCGAAGCATCGAGGCGGGTAATGACTAGATTCGTGAAGCGTGGCGGAAAGATTTGGATCAGAATATTCCCACATAGACCTATTACCAATAAGGGTAGTCAATCCACTATGGGTGGAGGAAAAGGTGTGCCGGAATATTATGTAGCTATTGTGAAGCCAGGAACAGTCATATTTGAAATGGACGGAGTGACAGAGGCTCAAGCCACCGAAGCCATGACTTTGGCTGGACATAAATTACCAGTAAAAACTAGAGTTGTAATCAAAGATTAATTATATGGAAATTAAAGAATTAAGATTAAAACCGATTGGAGAGTTGGATTCTATATTGCATGACTTACGCAAGAAAAGAGAGGATTTAGAATTCAAATCCAAGCAGAATCAATTGAAAAAGGTTCGAGATCTTCGGGTTGTAAAGAAAGATATTGCTCAAGTTTTAACTGTTTTAAAAGAAAAAAAATAAAAATATGAGTGAAGAAAAAAAAGTAACTAGCAGGAAGTTTAAGGGTGAGGTTGTTTCTAATAAAATGACTAAGACTATTGTGGTTAAAGTTGAGTCCTTTAAATTGCATCCTAAATATAAGAAGAGATACAAGGTAAGTAGCAAATATAAGGTTCATGACGAATTAGGAATATGCAAAGTCGGGGATAAAATTGAATTTATGGAATGCCGACCAATGAGCAAAGATAAGCGATGGACAGTAATAAATAAATAGTTCATAAAGTTATAAAGTTCATAAAGTTAAAAGAAATGCAAAAACATCAAAACAATTATTAATTGACTTTATAAACTTTACTAACTTTATAAACTTTCAACTAAAATATATGGTACAAATGCAATCAATATTAAAGTCTGCCGATAATACTGGAGCCAAAAAGCTCTATGTGATTAAGGCGCTTGGAGGATATCAAAGAAGATACGCTAGACTTGGCGATATTGTAACTGCTTCAGTCAAGGAAGCTACACCTCATAGCATGGTCAAAAAAGGCGATGTGGTTCAGGCAGTACTCGTTCGTACTAGAAAAGAAGTGAGACGCCCAGATGGTTCATATATCAGGTTCGATGATAATGCGGCAGTAATTATTGATATGAAGAATAAAGAAATGAAAGGAACTAGAATTTTTGGACCAGTGGCTAGAGAGCTTAGAAATTTAGGATTCCAAAAGATTATTTCTTTGGCTCCAGAAGTATTGTAAATATATAAATTATTAAATATCAAAGATATGAAGATAAAAGTCGGTGATAAAATAAAGATTTTGTCAGGCAAAGACAAAGGCAAATCCGGAAAGGTATTGCAGGTTTTTGTAGCTGAAGAAAGAGTAGTGGTTGAAGGTTTGAATTTAATGATCAAGAATCAAAAAGGCAAAAAACAAGGAGAAAAAGGACAGAGAATTCAATTTCCTTGCCCAATTAATATTTCCAATTTAGCTCTTATCTGCCCAAGATGCGGAGCGGCTGCTAGAGTCGGATACAAAATGCTTGAAGACGGCTCCAAGAAGAGCAGAATGTGCAAGAAATGCCAAGAAGCAATATAAGACAAAAAATATGAAATCAATATTATATAAAAAATATCAAGAAGAAGTGAAGCCGGCTTTGAAGGAAAAATTTGGCATTAAAAACCAAATGGCTATTCCTAAAATTATCAAGGTTAGTATTAATAGTGGCATAAATGCTAGAAATACTGATAGTCATTTTGTGGAATTGGTAGATAATACTTTAACTAGAATTACCGGACAGAAGCCAATTAAGACCAAAGCCAAGAAAGCTATTTCTGCTTTCAAAGTTAGAGAGAATATGGTAGTGGGAGTTACGGTCACTTTGCGAGGCCAGAAAATGTATGATTTTCTTGATAAATTAATTAATATTTCTATTCCTAGAATTAGGGATTTTAGAGGATTATCAGAGAAGAATGTTGATAAACAGGGCAATTTAAATTTGGGCTTCAAGGAACATAATGTTTTTCCGGAAATAAGAAGCGACGAAGTCGAAAGAATTCATGGACTCCAGATTTCTATTTCTACTACGGCCGAGAAATATGACCGAGGATTAGAGTTGTTTAAACTCCTAGGATTCCCTTTTCAAAAGAAATAAGATTTATAATATATGGCAACAGAAGCACAGATCGCAAAATCCAAAAAGACACCTAAGTTTTCTTCTCGTAAAGTGAATAGATGTTGGAAATGCGGTAGAAGACATGGTTATCTTAGAGATTTCAAGTTGTGTAGAATTTGTTTCAGGGAGTTAGCCAATAACGGCCAAATTCCTGGAGTTACAAAATCTTCATGGTAATTAATATTTAATTATTTATTTTAATATGACAGATCCAATTGCAGACATGCTTACTCGAATCAGAAATGCTTCCAGAGTCAAGAAGGCGGAGGTTTTTATTCCATTTTCCAAAATAAAATTGGCTATTATTAAAATTATGAAATCTCATGGTCTTATTGAAGGATATAGCGAGATTAAGCCAGGAGAAGACAATAAATTCGGCGGTATAATGATAAATCTTAAATATGAAGATGGCAAACCAGCCATATCCAGCCTGAAGAGAATTTCTAAGCCAGGAAGAAGGGTTTATGTAGCCAAAGATGAAATGCCTAATGTTTTGAATAATTTCGGATTGGCCATAGTTTCCACTTCACAAGGATTATTCACCAACAAAGAGGCCAAAAAGATGGGTCTTGGCGGAGAAGTGATTTGCGAAATATACTAATTAAGTTAAAAGTTATAAAGTTTATCAAGTTCATAAAGATAATGCAAATACTAATTAAAAATTTAACTTTCTAACTTTATAAACTTTACGAACTAAACTATATGAGCAGAATAGGAAAACAATTAATAAGCATTCCCAGCGAAGTTGATTTCAAGATTGACGATGGCTTTGTAGTTATCAAAGGACCAAAAGGAGAACTCAAGCAATTTATCCATCCCCAGGTGATAGTTGAATCCAAAGATGGAGTTATTACTGTCAAAGTGCAGGATGAAAATGACAAAAGTCAAAGAGCTCTTTGGGGTTTGTACGGTAGTTTGGTTAAGAATATGGTAACTGGAGTAACTGTTGGTTTCGTAGAAAAATTAGAAATCAATGGAGTCGGCATGAAAGCCGCAGTAGCTGGTAATAAGTTGATTTTAAATGTTGGTTTTTCTCATCCAGTAGAATATAATATACCTGTTGGGATGCAAATAACCGTAGAAGGCAATATCATTTCCATTGGTGGTATAGACAAACAGGTTGTCGGTGAAATTGCTGCTCAAATCAGAAAGATTAAGAAAGTTGAGCCATACAAAGGCAAAGGCATTAAGTATGTCGGCGAGCAAGTTCGTCGCAAGGCTGGTAAAGCTGCCGCAAAAGCTAAATAGTAAAAATATATGAATAAAGTAAGATCAAAAATACAAACAAAAGTTAGAAGGCAGGCCAGAACCAGAGCCAAAATTTCTGGCACGGCAACTCGTCCTAGGATTTCTGTTGCCCGCAGTTTGAGCCATATTTATGTTCAGATGATTGATGATGCTAGTGGAAAGACTATTTTATCTGTCAAAGACGGTGAAGTGTCTGCTGGTAAGAATAAGGTTGAAACAGCTTCTGCCGTGGGCAAGCTTTTGGGAGAAAAGGCAATGGAGAAGAAAATTACAGAAGCCGTTTTTGATAAGGGCATGAATAAGTATCATGGCCGGGTTAAGGCAGTCGCTGATGGCGCCAGAGAAGCAGGATTAAAAATATAAAAATATGAATACAAAAGACAGCAGAAGAAAAAATCCTAGACTAAAAAAGGAAGAACCTGAATACCAACAGCAAATTGTTGATATTGCTAGAGTTACTCGTGTTATGGCTGGTGGCAAAAGAATGAGCTTTCGAGCTTGCGTAGTTATCGGCGACAAAAAGGGAAAAGTGGGAATGGGACTAGCCAAAGCCAAAGATGTTCCCATGGCCGTGCAAAAAGGCGTAAGACAAGCTGAGAAAAATCTTATCAAAGTAAATACTGTAAATGGTACTATACCTCATGAAGTTTATGTCAAACTTGGCGCAGCCAAAGTGCTTTTGAAACCAGCTCCTCTTGGTACTGGTATTATTTCTGGAGGCGCAGCGAGATTGGTTCTTGAATTGGCTGGAATTGAAAATATTGTTTCCAAGATTTTGGGTACCAATAATAAAGTCAATAATGTTAGAGCGACTCTTAGGGCTTTGGAGATGCTTAAGAAGAAAAAAAAGAAGAATGAGAATATAGAAGATAAAGAGAAGGAAATAAAATAAGTTCATAAAGTTATAAAGTTCATAAAGTTATAAAGTAAATACAAAAAATAATTAAGAATTAAACTTTATAACTTTCAACTTTATAAACTTAATAACTAAATTATATGTCATTAAACTTATCAAATTTAAAGCCAGCCAAAGGCTCGACCAAAAAGAAAAAGAGAATTGGTCGTGGAGGCAAAAGAGGCGCTTACTCTGGCAAGGGTATGAAAGGCCAAAAGGCTAGAAGCGGTGTTTCCGGTTTGAAGGCCTTGGGTTTCAGACAAACACTACTGCGAACTCCAAAGAGCAGAGGATTTCGAAGTATCAAGCCAAAGATGCCAGTCGTTGATATTGTCAGATTAGAGAAGAAAGTAGAAGATGGCGCTACTATCGACCTGAAAAAAATGAAAAGACTCAGTCTGGTTGAATCCAATATTAAATCAGTCAAAGTTATTGGTAAAGGAGAATTAACCAAGAAGTTAACTGTTATCGCCGACGGATATTCTGCAGGAGCCAAAGAATCAATTGAAAAAGCTGGCGGAAAGGCAGAGATTAAAGTAAAAAGTTCATAAAGTTTATAAAGTTCATAAAGTTGGGGAAGAAATCCATAACTTTATAACTTTCAACTTTATAACTTTATAAACTAAAGTTTATATGTTAAAAAAGTTAGCACAGATTTGGAAGATAAAGGATTTGCGCAGAAGTTTGCTTTTTGTTGGTGCTATGCTTATTTTATTTCGCATAACTGCTCAAATTCCTATTCCAGGAGTTGATGTGATTGCTTTGAAGAAATTATTCGCGGGCAATCAGCTTTTAGGATTGATGGACGTGTTCTCTGGAGGCGGTATGTCTTCTTTCTCGGTTACTATGTTGGGCGTCGCTCCCTATATTACCTCTTCAATTATTTTCCAGCTTTTGGCTATGGTTGTTCCTAAGTTGGAAGAATTATCCAAAGAAGGTGAGTATGGTAGGAACAAGATTAATCAATGGACTCGTTGGTTAAGTGTGCCTTTGGCCATACTTCAATCATTCGGTATGATTACCATACTTCGAAATTCATCCGCTCATGTCATAGGTAATTTTTCTCCAGCACAGTTAGTTGTAGCAGTTTTGACCATTACAGCCGGTACGGTTTTCTTAATGTGGATTGGAGAACTTATCACTGAGAAGCAAATCGGCAATGGTATTTCTTTGATAATTTTTGCCGGTATTATCTCTCGTTTGCCTAGCGCTATTAGCAAGAATGCCGCTACCATGGATACCAGCACCATAATCAATATGGTTATTTTTGCTATTATTGCTCTTATTACCATTATTGGTGTGGTTATTGTGACAGAAGGACAGAGAAATATACCAGTTTCTTATGCCAGGAGAGTACGTGGCAATAAGATGTTTGGCGGAACCAATACTCATTTGCCTATTCGTGTCAACCAAGCTGGTGTAATTCCTATTATTTTTGCTATTTCTATTATTTTGTTTCCGCCCATGATAGCAGGATTTTTCGTCAATGCCAAGACGGTTATGATTGTAAATGTGGCTCAGTGGGTTATAATGCTGTTTCAAAATCAGCTTTTCTACGGAATATTGTATTTCGTAATGGTAGTGGCCTTCACTTATTTCTATACTGCAGTTATCTTTCATCCAGATCAGATATCAGAGAATTTGCAGAAACAAGGAGGGTTTATTCCTGGAATCAGACCTGGTAAAAGTACGACCGAGTTTTTGCAAAAGATTGTGACCAGAATTGTTTTCTCTGGAGCCTTGTTCTTGGGTATTATCGCGGTCTTGCCACTCATTACAGCTCAGATTACCGGAACCAAGGCCTTGGTTGTCGGCGGTACTAGCTTGCTCATCGTGGTATCTGTAGTCATTGAAACTGTAAATCAGATCAATGCTCAACTCTCTATGAGGGATTATGAGGAAATATAATTAAAAGCCCGTAAGGGCTTTTAAAATTTTCAATTTATAATTTTCAATTTTCAAACAATGATTAAATTTTCAATTATCAATTTTTAAATCTT
Organism: Candidatus Buchananbacteria bacterium; assembly: GCA_903863425.1. GTDB lineage: Bacteria > Patescibacteriota > Patescibacteriia > 2-01-FULL-39-33 > 2-01-FULL-39-33 > CAIPBY01. The sequence continues at coordinate 37,559 of CAIPBY010000012.1, forward strand.
GAAAATTGATTCATTGAAAATTGTTTGATAATTGGAAATTGAAAATTTGTAAATTAATTACTATTATGAATAAGAACGAAAAACCATTTGAGATTATTGTGCTCGGACCGCCTCTCTCTGGCAAAGGAACTCAGACAGAGCTAGTTGCCAAGACTTTTGATATACCACATATTTCCACTGGACCAATACTTCACACCATTAAATCCGACGTTTCTAATCCACTATCCTCCGAGGTTATGGGGTATATGGATAAGGGTCAATTAGTGCCTACTGAATTAGTAAATCGTCTAGTGGCTGATAGAATTAAGCAGGCAGATTGTAAGTTTGGCTATGCTATGGACGGCTTTCCTCGAACCTTGGAACAAGCTCAGTTTATGGATGTCAGTGCTGATGTGGATTATGTTTTCTCGATAAAAATTTCCGACACCACTATTATTGAGAGAATGTCCGGACGACGGGTTTGCAAAAATGGCCATACTTGGCACATGAAATATTCCCCACCGAAGGTTGAGGGAATTTGCGATGATTGCGGAGAACAATTATTCCAAAGAGATGATGACAAGGAAGAGACTGTAAAAGCTAGATTGGAGATTTATCATCGTGAGACGGATGCTATTATTAAATTTTATACAGATAAAGGAATGCTAATTGAAATAGATGGTGAGACTCACATTGAGGGAGTGTTTCAGCAGATAGTGAAGAAAATGGTGGTTGATTTGAGAGGGAAGATTGGGTGGAAGTAGAAATTATAAGAGCGTCGCGATGTAATATCGCGACGTTCTTTTTTTCCGTCATCCCGGGCTTGACCCAGGATCCAGGTTCTTTATTATTAATTTGTTTTTACCTTTTCTTTTTCTAGGAAAAGAAAAAGCTAACAAAAAGAAAAAGTCGCTCGCTGTCAAAAATCATGGCTAGATTTTATGCTTCACTCCCGAAAATTTTACTTACGCATGATCGTAAAATTTTCTGGTCGTTCTCGCA
>CAIPBY010000013.1 GCA_903863425.1 Candidatus Buchananbacteria bacterium
GCCACTGCTGTGGCTATATGATGGCCTTTAACGCTCATACTTAGGGAAAATCAGCACCTGCCTCGCGTTGCGAGTCAAGGCGGGCAAGATTTTCTAATGCTTGCATGGGTGCGGGTGCTTGCATTTCCCACTTCCTTTACGAAAGGGAGGGTTGGGGAGGGTTTAATAACTCAGTTCCTATGGGAACTCGGCAATTTTACTTGCCAGCAAGATTAAAAAGATATATGATTTGGTTAATAAAACAACTTATATAATTAATAAAGCAAAAAACATAATTATATGGAAGAAACAAAGGACAATCAAACAGAAGAAGAAATAAAGAAAGAGGAACCAACTCAGGATGTTAGTATAAATAAGACAGAAGATCGGGACGGTACAAAGGCAGATAGTCAGATAAATAATGAAACAATAAAGACTGAACCAGCGCCAGTTGTGGCAGATAATGAGTTAGAAAAAGGGTTTGATAGTATATTAAGTGTGGATGAGGGGACTAAAGTAGTGGAAAATAGCCAAGAAGGCGATAAAAGTGGAAGCATAGATGAAACAAAAGAAGTAGAGAATAAAACCTCAAATAATGGAGTGCCATCTGGTGGTATGAATAAAAAGAACATAATTATAGGTATTGTGGTGGTTTTGGCAATAATATTGGTTTGGATGTGGCAAGGAAATACAAAAGATGATAATAAAGACATTTCAGGAAGTAAGAATAGCGATACTGTGGTGGTAAGTGATCAAAAAGAGCAGGGGACAGTGAAAATAGTAGGAGGAAGTACTTCTACGTTGGGCATAGATAATACTGTTTTGCTTAATGCCAATGAGGTAAAAATAACAGCCTACTTTGGGAATACTCAGAAAAACAAGGCCATGACGGATTGTAGTATTGTTTTTCCTTTGGATAGGGCAGTAGAGAAGAAATATGATTCTGAGGTGATAAATACGGTAAAAGGTTTGCTTTTGTCTCTTACTGCAAATGAAACCTCCGCGGGCTTTATTTCTTCCGTTCCGGTGGAAACGACACTTAAATATGTGAAGATTAGTAATGGCGTGGCTGAAGTTAATTTCAGTGCTGGTTTGAATAAGATTGGCGGGTCATGTGCAGTAACTGCTGCCAGGGCGCAGATTGAAAAGACACTACTTCAATTCCCTCAAGTCAAATCTGTAAGGATTTGTGTTGACGGAAATTGCAATCAGGATACTATATTACAGCCTTAGGGCTGTTTTCTATAAAAAATCCCGCTAGTTATAGCGGGATTTTTTATATTATCTTTTTATTATGTATTTAATTTTTATGTCCTTTCGTAAGCGAAAGGACCAAAGCTTTTGGGGTCCGCTATTTCGCCTTATGCTCGGTGGGACTTTTGTCTTACTTAGTCACGCTTCGCTCGTCCGTCTCATCCTGCTGGCTGAGACGAGACTCTGCTCGCGCTTTGGCGAAAGCGCGGAGCCCCAAACCCCATCCTGATGAATTATTATTTGCCCTGTATCCGAGTCCTGCATTTTGCATTTTTGCAAGCATTAGAAAATCTTGCCCGCCTTGACTCGCAACGCGAGGCAGGTGCTGATTTTCCCTAAGTATGAGCGTTAAAGGCCATCATATAGCCACAGCAGTGGCGCATGTGGCCTAGCGAATGCAGGGGAAATCTAGCCATGATTTATCTACGCTTGCGTTTTGGCCCCACCTTTTTAAAAAGGTGGGTTTGAGATAAAGATAAATAATTACTAAAAAGAAAAAGTAAAAACAAATTAATAATAAAGAACCTGGATCCCCGCCTGCGCGGGGATGACAACCAAAAGGACATAAAATATATTAAAAACCCATAAAATTTAGATAAAATTACTATTTATCTAAATTTAGCCAAATATATACTTATCAACATAAACCCAAAAAAGTTATGTCTAGACATGTCTAGACATTTCTCCCCCATACGAACAAGTTATCCACAGAAAATTGTGAATTGTGGGAAACAATACCCAAGTGAAGCGTCCAAATTGTGTTTTTAATACTAAAATACATATTATTATCTAAATTTACATTAATTATTTAAATTTAGCTAAATAATCATAAATTAATCTCAAAAATAAAAGATAAGTCTAGACATGTCTAGACTTATCTTTTATTTTTTTATGCTCTCGACAGGAATCGAACCTGCATCTAGGGCTCCCGCCAAAGGCGGACACGGTAGGAGTCCCTTGTTCTATCTCCGCCTCGCGTCGGCTTGCTCGCCTCGATTGAGTCGAGGCGGGCGCTGAACTACGTTGATGTCCTCGACAAGAATCGAACTTGTGTCTAGGGCTTAGGAGTCCCTTGTTCTATCCACTGAACTACGAGGGCAAATTGTCATCCCGAGGGAGTCCGCCAGCTGGCGGATGACCGTGGGGATCCCGTGGAATAAGGCGTACGTCTTTGCTCCACGGGATTGCCACGCTACGCCAATTACGGCTCCGCTCGCAATGACAACTAAAAAACATTCTTGATTAATAAGTTAAATTATAGTAAAATATAACCATATTTAACTTAGTTGACGCTTAATCAATCTTAGCAAAAATTATATGATAATTCAATGGATTGGCCAATCATGTTTCAAAATCCAAACCAAGAATAACGGCCAAGAAGTCACCATCGTCACTGATCCGTTTGACGATAAGACGGGACTAAAGATGCCAAAAATCCAGGCTGACATTGTCACCATCTCTCATGATCATCATGATCACACAAATATAGACGCCATAAAAGGGGACCCGTTTATAATTAGCACTCCTGGTGAATATGAAACAAAAGAAATATTATTTTATGGTATTCCGTCGCATCATGATGACAAAAAGGGAATGGAAAGTGGCAATAACACTATTTATAAATTGGTTTCTGAAGAAATTCACATTGCGCATTTAGGCGACATAGGACACATTCTTACAGACGAACAAATAGAGAGAATCGGAAACGTAGATGTTCTCATGATACCCGTCGGCGGGCATTACACTATTGATTATAAAAAGGCGATTGAAATAATTTCCCAACTTGAACCGAGAATTGTAATCCCTATGCATTATAAAGTCGATGGTCAAACAACGGACATTGCCACGGCCGATGAATTTATCAAAAACTGCGGTTTGCCCTTAGAAAAAACCGACAAACTGAAAATACTCAAGAAAGATTTACCACCAGACACAACTAAATTAGTTATTCTAAGTCCGAACGCTTAAAAACAAAATAAAAAATAAACTTTTCGACCCATGCAGAAAAAAAGTTTACCCAAAACAATAAAGAAGTCATCTGCCAAACCAAGAGGTAAGACGCGCCAATCATCGAAAAAAAATGCAAATAACGCAGAACTGAATGATTTTGAAGCAGGTTATATTGATATTTACAAAAAAGACCCCGAGAGGGAAAAAAAACTCCAATTGCTTTGGCTAATCACTATTCCGGCGGCCATAGCATTGATTATATTTTGGTTTTGGCTATTACAGCATAATTTAGCTAATCAAAAACAAAATGGCGATACCAGAGACCTTCGTGATGATATTACCAAGGCCATGAATGATATTAAAAATAATATTAATTTGAGCCAAGCGCAAAATATAGTAACCACGAGTTCAAGCACAGATATAAATGAAGTCAAAAATAAGATCATAGAGCAATTGCAAAAAAACTTGAATCCGGAAACTTGGCCGAGTCACGATTCTGAAATATTAGCTATTTCTATCAAGTACCCGCCGGAATGGAGCCAGAACGAACAGAAGGAGTCTATTACTATTTCTGCGCCATCGCTATCCAGCTCAACTTCCGGTTCGACAGTTTCAACAGACAATACTTATAGTCGAATATCAATAATTAGAATCAGCGTCACAACCAAAACCAAGCTAGAAGATTGGCTCAAGAAAAATGCCCCATCCACCGACGATTTCACACTAGCCTCAAATACGAAAAACTCTATAGACGGACGACAAGCTACGACCTACCAGCAGACAAATTCTGGCAAAAATGACATTAATCAAATAATCTATGTTCAGAATGGAAAATACATCTATGAAATTCAAGTTAATGTCCTGGGCCGAAAAACTTTGGACAATCAATACATCAACGGAATAATCAATAACATTAAATTTTTATAATATTGTATGCCTTCAAAAAATGAAAAATCAATACAAGAGACATTGGAACTAGGCAGGGGAGGAAATGCTAATATTTCTGATCGGCTAATCAGCGACGAGGTCCAACAAAGCTATCTTGATTACGCCATGTCCGTTATTGTTTCGCGTGCTCTTCCGGATGTTCGTGACGGCATGAAACCAGTACACAGAAGAGTTTTGTATGCCATGTGGGATATCGGTCTTCGCGCTAACGCCAAATTCCGTAAATCAGCCAATGTAGTTGGAGAAGTGATGGCCAAATATCATCCACACGGCGATAGCGCCATTTACGAAACCATGGTCAGAATGGCTCAAGATTTTTCTTTGCGCTATCCGTTAGTTAAGGGCCAAGGAAACTTCGGTTCTATGGACGGAGACAGCGCCGCCGCTATGAGGTATACCGAGGCCAAACTTTCTGCTATAGCCGAAGAAATGCTGTTTGATATCGACAAGAATACCGTTGATTTCATTCCTAACTATGACGGCGCCCACAAGGAGCCAAAGGTATTGCCAGCCAAGCTTCCTAACTTGCTTATCAACGGCGCTCAGGGTATCGCCGTAGGTATGGCTACCACCATCCCTCCACACAATCTGACTGAAATCGTAGATGGCACCCTGCATTTGATTGATAATCCTGATTGCGAGATTGAGGATCTTCTCAAATTCATCAAGGGTCCGGATTTCCCGACCGGTGGAATAATTTACAACATCAATGACCTCAAAACTGCTTATGCCACCGGCAGAGGCGGAATAGTTTGTCGTGCCAAAACCAACATCGAAGAAACTAAGACCGGTATGTTCCGCATCATTGTCACTGAAGTAACATATCAAACCAACAAAGCAACTCTCTTGGAAAAAATTGCTGAATTAGTAAAGGACAAAAGAATCGAAGGCATCAAGGATTTGCGTGATGAATCCAATAAAGACGGCGTGAGAGTAGTAATTGAGCTCAAAAAAGACGCTTATCCCAAAAAAATTCTTAATCAATTATTCAAACATACCCAACTGCAAGAGGCCTTTCATTTCAACATGCTGGCTCTTGTTGATGGCATCCAGCCCAAAGTTCTCAACCTGAAATCAATTTTGGAAGAATATATCAAGCATCGCCAAATAATTGTCACCAGGCGTACTCAATTCGATTTGGACAAAGCCAAAGACCGTGCTCACATCCTCGAAGGATTAGTTTTGGCTCTAGCGCATATTGATGAAATTATTGCTACCATCAAAAAATCCAAAGATAAAGAAGAAGCCAAAATTAATTTAATTAAAAAATTCAAACTTAGCGACAGACAGGCCGTAGCTATCTTGGAAATGAGATTACAGCAATTAGCTAATTTGGAAAAACTGAAGATAGAAGCGGAATTAAAAGAAAAACAGAAAATAATCAAGGAGTTAGAGGCTATCCTCAAATCTCCGGCCAAAATTCTCAGCATCATTAAAGATGAACTTATAGAGCTCAGAGAGAAATTCGGCCAACCTAGACGCACCCAGATTGTAGCTCATGGCGTTGATTCATTTACTATGGAAGATTTAGTACCGAATGAAGAAACCATCATCATGGTAACTAGCGACGGCTACATCAAACGGCTTCCTCCGGACACTTTCAAAACTCAGAGCAGGGGAGGCAAGGGCGTCATCGGACTTACCACCAAAGAAGAGGATGCTATCGAGCATATTTTCCTGACTTCAACTCATAATGACATTCTTTTCTTCACCACCAAAGGACGCGTCTTCCAACTCAAATGCTATGACGTGCCTCAAGCTTCACGAACCGCCAAAGGACAAGCGCTAGTAAACTTCCTTCAGCTGTCTCAGTCAGAAAAAGTTTCTGCCATAGTTCCTTCATCAGAAATTAAAGGTGATAAATTCTTACTAATGGTGACTGAAAAGGGAATTATCAAGAAAACTGCCATTGAAGATTTTGCCAATGTGAGACGTTCCGGACTGATTGCTCTCAAACTCAAAGAAGGGGATAATCTGGAATGGGTGGAGGCCTCCAATGGAACTGAAAATGTTATTCTGGTAACTGCCGGAGGACAAGCCATCAGATTCAAGGAAGCCAACATCAGGCCCATGGGAAGATCTGCTTCCGGAATCAGGGGCATCAAACTCAAAAGCAATGATAGCGTGGTTGGCATGGGTATATTTGATGCCAAAGAAGATAAAAAATCAAACTTGCTAGTAATTATGGAGAATGGATTTGGTAAACGAACCTCACTTTCCTCCTACAAAATCCAAGGACGAGGCGGAAGCGGTATCAAAACAGCCAAAATCACCAGTAAAACCGGCAAAATCATTACTGGCAAGATAGTCCACGAAGACGACGGCGATCTCATGGCTATTTCCCACAAAGGCCAGGTCATCCGACTAGCTATCAAGCAGGTCAGCATCTTAGGACGCGATACTCAAGGCGTCAGAGTTATGAGATTCAAGGATGAGTCTGATACAGTAGCAAATGTGACTCTATTATAAACTTTTATAAAAAAATACGCACCGACCCCCTACGTTCTAGGAGGTCGGTGCTTTGCGCTCATGGCGTTTGGAATTCCTTACACACGGCAACTCGGTGCCGACACTTGTCCTTGCCCTTGCACTTACGGCATTGCTTCGGCATGCAAAGAGCACACAGGCAATCCTTGCATCGGCATTGAGTCATTGGCCCCTTACACTTATCACCAATACATCTCCCGCATTTTTCGTCCTCTCTCAATGCACAGCCGACGCACAAGCAATCAACTTCCTCTCTCGAACACACACCCATCTCGGGCATAACATCACTCCTTCTTCACAATGGACGCCAAAGCATCCTCCAATGAACAATCCTCATCCCAAAGACAGGTATCCTTGGGCTTGTCGCATCCTTCGCAAATATTACATTCGATGCGCCCCTCACAACTACTGCAAGGGCATTTTTGTGTTAAACACTTACCACCCACACAGATAGTCATGCTTCACCTCTCTTGTATTTCCGTCAATAATCACAATAAGAATATTAACAAAGATTACTTAAATTTACAAACCTCCTACAAATTACGAATAAATACCGAATATACAAATATCTACAAAGAATTCTCGAATTAATATAGAATCCAATAACGGGAATTTGTATATCTGTAATAGATTTGTAATTTGTAGTGATTTTATATTATAATAGAGCCATCCCTTGCTCAGAAAATAATTAATGAGTTTTTTTATGTCCGGACATAGCAAATGGGCTACAACCCACAGACAAAAGGAGGTGGCGGATGCCAAAAAAGGTGCGATCTTTACTAAATTAGCCAACCTAATTACTATTGCCTCGCGTGAGGCCGGCGGAGACACGGAAAGCAACTTCAAACTTCGTTTAGCCGTAGATAAGGCCAGGGCCGCCAACATGCCCAAGGACAACGTGGAAAGAGCAATTAAGAAGGGTACAGGTGAAGGTGGTGGAGGCACAAATTTCGAACAACTGACTTATGAAATATTCGGACCGGAAGGAACTGCCTTTATTGCGGAAGCTATTACTGACAACAGAAATCGCACCATCGGCGAAGTCAAAGCCGTGGTCAACAAAAATGGCGGACAAATGGCTGGGCCAAATAGTGTGGCTTGGATGTTTACTAGACGAGGATTCGCCACCATCGACCTAGAACAAATCAAAAATAAAAATCTGGATGATTTAGAACTTTCCCTAATTGATGTCGAAGCGGAAGAGATTAATAAAAATAACGATTCCTGGGAAATTCTCTGCCCCATTGAAACTCTACAAACACTACTTAAAAGAATAAAGGAGGAAAATATCGAAGTTAGCGATTCTGGATTGGCATATTTCGCCAAAGACGGAATAAATATCACTAATTCTGAAACACAAGAAAAAATCGAAAGATTTTATGGCATATTGGAAGATTTGGACGATGTAAATAATGTCTATACCAACGCTACTTGGTAAATTAAAAATGGAAATAAAAAAATCAAAAATAATTCTCGGAATTGATCCCGGATTTGCCGACATGGGGTACGGACTAATTAAGTCGGAAAAAAATAAGCTAGAATGCCTTGATTACGGCTCTATCAAAACTTTCAAAACATTATCTTTGTCCGAGCGCCTTGAACAAATTGAACATGAACTTGTAAAAATTATTCAAAAATATCATCCTGATCGAGCCGTAGTTGAAGAACTTTTTTTCTGTACTAATGTTAAGACGGCCATAGCGGTTGGACAGGCCAGGGGAGTGATTTTACTCACTCTAATTAAAAACAAAATCCCCTTGATTGAATGCACTCCACTGCAAGTCAAACAAGCCGTGACCGGATATGGCAAAGCCGACAAGAAGCAAGTCCAGCAAATGGTGAGAATCATTCTTGGGCTCAAAGAAACTCCAAAGCCCGACGATGCCTCTGACGCCCTAGCTATGGCTATTTGCGGAGCCAATAATATCAGATCAACTAAATAATTAAAATGTTCTTTAGAAAAAAATTTCCCAAGATAGCTACTGGATACGGCTTCAAGCAAGAGGGGGGGACAAAATTTATTATTGTAGCACCACATGCCGGCGGTGATGATTGGAAAACCAAACGAGCCTCAACACTGATTGCCAGAGAACTAAATGCTTATCTAATTGTAAATAATAAATTTTTCAAACCAACAAGCCCTAAATCTAAAAATTTCCCAAATAATATTGAGGATTTTAATAAATTGCGTTGGAGCGATAAACAAAACAAATACCTTTGGGCCAGGAAAAAACCGGAAATGAAGGAATTCTACCAGGATATAAGGGCTTATCGCAGGATTATAAAAAGAGAAGATGGAGAAACCCCTGTCGCCATATATATTCACGGCATTAAGTCAAAAAAAATAGGAATAGACATCGGGGTAGGAATCAAAGCCAAAAATGAGAAAAAATTCTTGGATAAAAACAAAAATAATGGCACTAATTCAGGATTAATCACCATCAAAATCAGCCAATTGAAAAAGCTGAAAGAATTACTAAACGCGAAAATGAAAGACATGGCTCTGCGTGTCACCGTCGGAGACAGGCATATCGGCTGGAGCAAATGCTCAGCCATTCAGTTTCATAAACATCGCAAAAGAAACGATTTAGCACTCCAACTAGAATTGAATCGATTCTTGCGACAGAAAAAAAACATAAAATTAACCTCAAAAATAATAAGCCAAGCCATTAAGGCCACTTTCCAATAAAAACCATGTTAATACACCTTTTAACCTTTTCTAACCCGGACAGAATAAATGAACTCACCCAAATAGAACTTAATCTATTTGAGGAAGCAGCCCAAAGATTAGGGCATGAAATAAAAGTCATTTTTGCTAGAGATTGCCAATTAAAATTTGATAGCCGTCCTGGACTTGTTCTTAAGGGAATTAAAATAAAGGATATTAAAGTGCTCATAGTCAGAGCTAATTTCTTAAGAAGCAACCTAGAATTCAGACATTCTCTGATCAGGCAATTTGAGCTGGCTAAAGTTCCCTTGATTAATGGCTATTTGCCGATTATGAAAGCCAAAAACAAACTTCGAACCATGCAAATTTTGGGTCAACATAAAATACCCATTCCAAAAACTTATATTGTAAGCCACCCTGAATATATTGATGACGTAATTACGGACATAGGATCATTTCCCGTAATTCTAAAAACTCTAGCTGGCTCCCACGGAAGCGGAGTGTCAATTATGGAAAGCAAACGTGGCCTTAAATCCGTAATCGACATACTCATCAAGGGTGATGACAGCGATCCGGTTATGATCCAAGAATATGTGAGAGAATCCAAGGGTACTGATATTCGAGTTTTCATTGTAGGAAAGAGAATCGTTGGCGCTATGGAAAGAATTGCCACCAGACGCGGAGAATTCCGCTCTAACTTCCACTTGGGCGGAAGAGTAAGGGTAGCAGAAATGAGTAAAGAAGAAAAGAAAATGGCCTTTAAATCTGTAGCTGCCTGTGGCTTGGATATTGCCGGAGTAGACATCATTAGGACCAAAACAGGGCCAAAAATTCTCGAAGTAAACGCCAACCCTGGACTTGAGGGCATTACCGAAGCCACCGGACGCGATATTGCCGGTGAGATTATTAAATATGCAGTAAAAATAGCTAAAAAAAATAAATTACAAAAATAAGATTACTTTTTTGGATTATCAAACAATACTTAATTAAAAATTGAAAATTTATTAATTGTTTGAAAATTGAAAATTGTAAAATTGAAAATTATATATATGACCATCCCCAAATTGTCTCCAGTTAGTCAAAACTGGAGGAACCCCTCATACTTGCCCAAAGGCAAGACCAGCAGTGCGACTTTTACCAGCAATAGTGGTGGCAGGCACAAGAATAAAAAGAAATGGCTCGGAAAATTACTTAAAATTGTAATCCCTTTAATTATAATTCTATTGCTAATCGGTGCCATCTTCGTTTTTATCTTAGTGGCTTGGGTTTCCAAAGATTTACCTGATGGCAATGGAGTTCTTAATCGAAGCGTGACCGTCAGCAGTAGAATTTATGACCGTACCGGTAATACCGTGCTTTATGACCTTCATGGCAATATTAAAAGAACTGTTATTCCTTTAAGTGATATTCCCGATTACGTGCAGAAAGCTACCCTGGCTGCCGAAGATCGAAATTTCTACAACGAAAAAGGATTCAGTATTACCGGCATCGCCCGATCAATTCTAAAAAACATTTTCACAGGCAGTAAAGTCGGCGGATCAACTTTGACCCAGCAATTTGTCAAAAATGCCATTTTGACCAATGAAAAAACTTACACCAGAAAGCTAAAGGAGCTTATAATTTCTTATCGCATAGAGAAGCAATTCAATAAGAATCAAATCCTGAACATGTATTTTAATGAAATTCCTTACGGTTCGGTAGTTTACGGCGTAGAAGCGGCCTCTGAAACTTTCTTCGGTAAGCCAGCCAAAAATTTGACTTTGGCTGAAGGAGCCATTCTGGCAGCCGTGCCTCAGGCTCCGACCTACTTCTCGCCTTATGGTAGCCATAAAGCCGATCTCATCGTCCGACAAAGATGGGTTTTGGATTCCATGGCGGAGCTGGGATACATTACCAAAGGCCAAGCTGAAGAGGCCAAACAGCAAAAAATAATTTTTAAACCGCAGAGCGAATCCATGACTGCTCCGCATTTCGTCATGTATATCAAAGAATTGCTATCAGAGCAATATGGAGAGGACTTCATTAACCAGCAAGGACTCAAAATCTATACTACTCTTGATCTTGATAAACAAAAAATAGCTGAAGCCGCCGTAGAAAATGGAGTAAAAACCAACGGCCCTAAATACAATTTCGCCAATGCCTCTCTGGTTTCCCTCGACCCCAAAACCGGGCAAATTCTAGTCATGGTCGGTTCAGCTGATTACTTTAATGATAAAATTGACGGCCAAGTAAATATAGCGCTTAGTTCCAGACAACCTGGATCCTCATTTAAACCTATTGTCTATGCGGCTTCATTTATCAAGGGATATACCCCCGATACAGTACTATATGATACAGTAACCAACTTTGATACTACTGGCAATAATCCCTATATTCCTCATGACTATGATTCTAGAGAACGCGGCCCCGTCACTTTAAGAAAATCCCTCGCCGGCTCACTTAATATTCCGGCCGTAAAGCTGACTTATCTGACGGGTATAAATAATGTCTTAAATTTAGCTGACAAGATGGGTTATACTACTCTCACTGATAGAGGCCGTTTCGGACTTTCTCTTGTCCTTGGCGGAGGCGAAGTAAAATTATTAGAGCATACGGCGGCTTATGGCGCTTTTGCCCAAGAAGGCATAGAACACCAAACTACTGCTATCTTAAAAATAGAAGATAAGGACGGACATGTCCTGTATCAATATCAAGATAAAAGTTCCCAGGTTATGAATCCGGAAATCGCCAGGCAAGTTACCAGCATCCTCTCTGATAATGCCGCTAGAACTTATATTTTTGGCGCCAATAATAAATTAATCTTGCCAGATAGGCCTGTTGCCGGCAAAACCGGAACTACTAATGATTACCATGACGCCTGGACCATGGGTTACACACCAAGCTTGGTTACCGGTGTTTGGGTAGGCAACAGCGATAACGCCGCCTTGAAAAAGGGGGCCGATGGATCTATTATAGCGGCTCCCATCTGGAATGAATTCATGAAAAACGCTCTCCAGGGCACTCCAGTAGAACATTTCACCTCGCCTCAACCGGTCATTACTGGAAAGCCTATTTTAGACGGACAAATAAACGGCGGACAAATGATAAAAATAGATACTATCTCCGGAAAATTGGCCACGGAGTACACTCCATCTTCCACCATACAAGAAATTGCTTCCGGAGCAATTCATGACATTCTTTTCTTCGTGGACAAAGATAATCCGCGAGGGCCAGCTCCCACTAATCCAGAGAGTGATCCGCAATATAACAATTGGGAAAATGCCGTGGCCGCTTGGGCCGCCAAAAACGGCTTAGCTCAAGGCGCTAGCTCTACTATTCCCACTACTTACGATGATGTACACCTAGGAGAGGATCAGCCTATTGTTGATATTGTCTCTCCGGCGGCTAATTCCACAGTCAAAGACAATAATCTTTCTATTCAAATCTCCGCTTCAGTCAAGAAAGACATAGCTAAAGTAACTTACTATCTCGACAAACAAATTATCGGAACCAAAACTGATGCCAGCAATTCCATCTTTGATGTTTCCAGCTTTGAAAATGGCTACCATACTCTTACAGTCGAAGTGCAAGATAATTTACAAAATACTGGCAATAAATCAATCGACATTAATCTCCTACTCCAGAGCCACAAGCCATCGCTTAACTGGACTAGCCCGACAGATAATTCCTCAATAAAATTCCCCGCCAAAATTACAGCCCAGATTACTAACTGGCAATACGCCAATAAAATTGATTTCTACTACATGAAAGAAGGCGACACCTTGGGACAATTCATTAGTTATGTCGAACCTGATAGCGGTAACGCATCCATTAACTGGGCCAAAAAACCTGCTATCGGAAATTATTACATTTACGCCAACATTTTTGATCAAAATGGAAAAAAATATGTCAGTGATCAATTAAATGTAATTGTGCAGTAAAATAGTTTAGATAAAAAAATTGTCCCGATGCTACGTCGGAACAATTTTTTTATCTAAACTATTTTTTTAACCGTTGGTAACCACTTCTACTTCTGGCTTCTTCTTGTGCCTAAAGGCAATTAATTGCTGAGCGACTGTTCCTAGAGTAAAAATAAGCCAGTATAAAGTTAAACCGCTAGGAAGACTCATGCCGATAACCACAGTCACAATAGGCATCATATAAGTCATCTGCTTATTCATAATAGCCGTCATATCCTCATCCTTGCTGTCTGCAGTCTTAATTTTAGGACGCTTAGCAAACAACATTTTGCCTTGCCAGAATTGCGCCGCTCCGGCTAAAAGCGCCAAGACGAATTGAGGCTTAGCTAGATTTAAGAAACCAAAAGCTATGGTATTTATTGTGGCAGGATGATAAACAAATGAATATAAAAGAGCCAAACTGCCATTGGACAGACCTGTGCGGAAGACTTGATATATGGCAAATAAAAATGGCAACTGAATTAGCAACGGCAAACAAGAGGAAAGCGGGTTAATTTTTTCCTGCTTGTATAAATTCATTAATTGCTTAGCTTGTTCTTCTTTTTGATCTTTATACTGTTTCTTTATCTCACTAATCTTAGGCTGCAAATCAGTCATGGCCTTTTGCGCCCTCAAGGATTGGATAGATAGGGGATATAAAACTAATTTTATAATTACCGTAATGGCAATAATAGCCAACCCCATGTCATGTCCTGGAATTACATTGTAGAGAAAAATCAAAAGATTTAAAAGTGGCTGATAAAAAATAACTGTGAGTATATGAACCATACGATAGTTTGTAAAGTTATAAAGTTTATAAAGTTATAAAGTCTAATTATTACAGTTTCCTGCTTTATAAACTTTATAACTTTATGAACTTTCTACTTATTTAACCGGGTCGTTACCGCCTTTGGAAAAAGGATTGCAACGTAATATCCGCCCCAAGGTCATAACTCCTCCTTTGATTATGCCATACTTTTCAATTGCTTGATAGCCATACTCCGAACAAGTCGGATGAAACCTACAATATCCATTAGGATATAAATATTTCGGCCAGCCATAATCAAAAGATAGGGTTTTTTGATAAATTCTAATTACTTTTAATACTGCTAATTTGGGGAAATACAAAAATTCAAGCATGATTTAAGAGATTAATCTATATTTTTGAAAAATTTCCGTGAATTCGTGGTCTAACTCACTATAATCACATTCCAATGCAGGCTTCAAAATATTAACAATAATATCCATATTTTGAATAAATTTAGATAAATTTAATCTAATAATTTCTCTTATTTGCCTCTTTAGTCGATTACGAACTACGGCTTTTTTGCTAATTTTATTGGAAATAACCACTCCAAAACGACAATTTTCTCGGCTGTTGGAAGCAAATCGCACAAAAAACAGCCTACTTGGGGCCTTTTTGCCATTTTTAAACACTAGATCGAAATCAGACTGTTTAACTAAACGATATTTTTGAGCTAACATAAGCTAAATTTAGCTCTTTTTTGGAGTTAATTCCTTCCTTCCTTTGACTCTTCTTCTTTTCAAGGTTTTTCGTCCTTTTGCAGTGCTCATTTTCTTACGGAAACCATGAGTCTTGGCTCGCTTGCGCTTCTTTGGTTGATAAGTTCTTTTAGTAGCCATTGCTATGTCCTTTAGTTAATTACAGAAAAATAATAACATTTTTATAATTATTCGTCAATTAATTGCTTGATAAATAGAAACATGTTATATTGCTAATAACTTAAAAATTTATAGAAAAATATTAGCCTTTTTATTTGTTTTGTGGTTATGAACATTTTTTCCACCGTTAGAACAACTTTGGTTATCCACAACTATTTCAAATTTTAAGCGCTCTATGTTAAAATTAAGAAACACTCAATAATCCTCCCCCCATGACACCTCAACAACTCTGGCAGGCCACCCTCGGTGAGCTTGAACTTCTCATCTCTAAAGCTAATTTTACCACCTGGTTTAAACACACGGGAATTTCTTCTGTAGATGATGGGAAAATTGTCATAGCCGTGCCCAACGCCTTTACCAAGGAATGGCTAGAGAAAAAATACCATCCCACCATTATCAAGGCCTTACGAAATGCTACCGATAATAATGTAAAGGATGTTATATATAAAATTGAAACTATAAGTATTGTACGCAATCAATCCGTAGCCATCGAACAGACTACTAAAGTATCCACTATAACCGAGGAAGTACCATTACCACCTACTAATTTTTCTACTGCTGACTCTTCGGGCGATCAAAAATTAAATCTCAATCCCAAATACACTTTTGCTAATTTTATTGTAGGAAAAAACAATGAACTGGCCCATGCCGCTTCACTAGCCGTAGCCAAAAGCCCAGGAATTGCCTATAATCCTTTGTTTATTTATGGGGGTGTTGGTCTTGGTAAGACACATTTAATGCAAGCCATAGGCCATAGAGTGCTGGAGGACAACCCCAATGCCAAAGTGCTCTATGTTTCTTGTGAAAAGTTTACCAATGACTATATTTCTGCCATTCAAAATGGCAAAGCTTCTGATTTTGAGAATAAATACCGCCTGGTGGATCTGCTTTTAATAGACGATATTCAATTTATCTCCGGCAAAGAAAGGACTCAAGAGGCCTTTTTCTATACCTTTAATGAATTGCACCAGCATGACAAGCAGGTAGTTATCTCCTCTGATCGGCCACCCAAATCCATCCCCGCTCTTGAGCATCGCCTGATCTCCAGGTTTGAGTGGGGTATGATAGCGGATATTTCTAGTCCTGATTTTGAAACCAAAATAGCTATTATCGAGTCAAAATTAAGAGAAAAAGGCCAAGAACTCCCCGATGAAGCTGTGAAATACCTAGCTTCTGTCATCCACAACAATATTAGGGAGCTTGAAGGAGCTATTAACCGTATTATGGCCTTGAGCCAGTTGCAGAATAGAAGTTTAGGATTGGATGAAATTAAACAAATTGTTTCTTCTATTGTCACCAACACCCAGAAGAAATCATTGACTCCAAAATCAATTATTAATATAGTTTCTGAGTATTTTGATATTAAAATTGATGATATTCTCAGTCCTTGCCGTAAGAAAAACCTGACCGAGCCAAGACAGATTATAATGTACCTTATGAGAGAAGAGCTTAAATTTTCTTTTCCTAATATTGGCCAAGAGCTTGGCGGCAGAGACCACACTACTGTTATGCATGCTTGTGATAAAGTTATTAGAGTTATGAAAACAGACGACAAACTTAGAGAAGATCTGGATATTTTGAAGCAGAAAATATATTCTTTCTAATAAACTGTGTAAAAGTATTGGATAAGGCAGTGGGTAAATTCAAAAAAGAGTTAGTAAAGTGTTGAATGGTGGTAGTGATAAGTAGTTGATAAACTAATTAAAACTGTGAAAGAAATATTATTTTAATTACTAACAATTCCAACAACAGCAAGCGCGAGAAATATAATTACTTTTTCCACCTTCCAAAATTATAAAGAATAAGAAAAGCCAAGCAAAAAAACTCCAAATTATAATTATCCACTTTTCCACTCCCCTTA
>CAIPBY010000014.1 GCA_903863425.1 Candidatus Buchananbacteria bacterium
AATATTGCGCAGTTGCGGGAGGCAAGAAGTAGTAAATGCTTTGACTGAGGTTGCTCAACGCGGGACTTGTTGCTATGAAATAAAAGGTTGGAAGCTTGTTGAGGCGATGCTTGATGGGCAGAATCTCGATAATTTTAAATCTGCTCTGAAGCCGGATGGGTTTGAAAATATATTGGGCGCAAGCCAGGAGGCCGCAGTTATTTTACATCGGGCAGGCATTGCTGCCAAACATCATGTTCCAGTCCTGATCACTGGCGAAAGAGGAACCGGGAGGAAGCGGCTTGCCGAGGCAATTTCCCGTGCTGGTTCTACTGCGAATGCTCCGTTGGAAGTAATAAAGTGTATTACTTTAGATTATGAAGAATTTGATCGGGAATTTTTGGGAACAGAACACGCGGACGGTATTCTGAAAAAAGTCAATGAGGGCGCTTTGATTCTGGATGAAATCGACAAGTGCTGCTTAAAGGTGCAACTGCAGCTCCTGAGAACCTTGAAAAATTATAAAGGTCATTGTGAATTTAAACCTGTAGGCAAAGATAAGGCGGAGCATTCAAGATTTAAAATCATTGCCACTTCGACTTGCAACCTGCTTGAACTGGTAAATAAGAATGAGTTCCTGGCGGAGCTTTATTATATGCTGGCGACTATCTCTTTGGAAACCATCCCGTTGCGAGATAGAACTCAAGACATTCCTTTATTGGCGCATCATTTCCTGGATGGACTCAACAAGCAACATAAGGCCGAAAATGCTGACTATATTTATAAAACAATTTCTCCTGAAGCTACCAAGTCATTGATTCGGCACCTGTGGCCGGGCAATATCAGTGAATTACATATAGTACTCTGGCAAGCTTTTATTTTTTCAAATGGGACTATTATTGAGAAAAATGATTTGCCAATCATCACAGGAGGCAAAAGCACAATTCAATTACGAAAAATACCATTAGGGACTGGCTTTGATTTGAAGAAAGAGGTTGCCGAGCTTCAACGAGATTATATTAGGCGAGCCATAAAGCAGGCTGATGGTAAAAAATCTGAAGCCGCAAAATTGTTAGGATTGAGGAGCTATCAGGCTTTGGATACAAAAATGAAATCGCTGGGCATGGATAATTAAGAGTATCTAATCGCGGTAAAAAAGTAATGCGGTTGGTTGACCCTTGCAGATTCGGCCTCTGTTCTGCCGTAGTTTTTATCTGTGAGTAATGGAACCATCAATCTCCACTGGAAGTGTTTAATTTGCGCTTTCTATGGATAGGTTCAATGGTAAAATACGACATCTGCTCCCGCCATGTAAAATCATGACAAAGAATATTTCCATCTGAAGATTTATGACTCCCAGAAATCAATGCTCAAAAGGGAATATAGTTTTTATGCAATAAAACGCAGAAGAGGCTTATTGGTCGGGCGGAATATGTTTTATGTAGAGAAATAATGGATTTCTAGATTATGACAGGTATTTTCCTTTATACTTAACTTTAATATTGAGTATTGCAGCATGAATAATGAGCTTAAA
Organism: Candidatus Buchananbacteria bacterium; assembly: GCA_903863425.1. GTDB lineage: Bacteria > Patescibacteriota > Patescibacteriia > 2-01-FULL-39-33 > 2-01-FULL-39-33 > CAIPBY01. Next base: position 1,514 of record CAIPBY010000014.1, read on the forward strand.
ATTGATGATTTTTGCTAGCACCATTTGGTGCCGTTTTTCAGATTAAAAGCACCAAAATGGACCTTTGTAGAGGTTTTACGTTGAACTGTGAGATTGGCTAAAATCGAGATTGTTGAGTATAAAATCCCCG
>CAIPBY010000015.1 GCA_903863425.1 Candidatus Buchananbacteria bacterium
CTTGAAGATAATGCTGGCTATGTGCTTATGCCTGAGCTAGGTACTCAACCAAGAGTGTATTATTTACCTGCCAAAAACAAAGAATTTCCATTTCAAGATAAAGACAGACCAGAAGCAGAAGAGCATTTAAGTCATGGCAAAGCTTAAAGTGTGAGCTATAATAAAAGACATTAGAGCAAAGAACCAAGAGCAAAGACAACGCATGTTAATGCCTGAATAGCGTTGACCGTTTTTCTACTTATTTTTGTCTTTGATTTCTTTTAAAATTAAAAAATTATGATAATGATAATGAACCATTGTTGATTACGGGAAATAACTTTTAGCGAAGCGTTAAGAAAGTTATTCTCGTTATCAATAATTTGGCTCCCCAGAGCCATCGGTTTGAGATAATTTACTTTTGACTTTACAAAAGTAATCATTTTCAAACTGAATTGGACATTTTCGTTGTAACTCAATATGAGGTTTATCAGTGTTGTAAAGAAACACACTTCGGTCAACCTCCGATATTAGATGTTCATACGTATTTATATGTCTGTGTACTAAATAATTATTTTTAATAACGCCGTTAATACGTTCGGCTTTTCCATTATCCCAGGGGTATTGGCACATACTATTTTTGATTTTGTTTTTAGTTGTTAACTTCAAAAACTCCTTATCATAGTATTGTCCGCCACCATCTGAATGGAAAATAAGCGCATCAATATTCAACTTCAAATCCATGCGGGATTTGATTGCATTTTTAAGTGCTGGCAAAGTAGTTTGTTCGGTTGTAAGCCGCTGTGAAACGGCATAACCCACAATTATCCTAGTAAATGCATCAATTATAAAGGTTATGTAATAAAACCTTTGGTTGAGCTCAAAATAGGTAATATCGCTTTGCCAGACCTGATTGGGTTTATATATTATCAACCCTATCAGTAGATTTTCAAATCGGATTACACCTGAACTGTCGGTGGTTCTGCGCATGTTGTGTGTGCGCTCAATTGCCAGCCCGGATTGCTTACATAACATTTCAAAACGATCTCGACCAATATTTTGGGGGTTTGTTTTGTAATAAATATCGCGCAATCCCATAGTTGGGTGATCTTCGCGGACTTGATACACAATTAACACAAGTTGTTCTTCTAAAGAGCGTTCTTGTAGGTATCTGTCCATGCGTTGATGAAAAGCCTGTTTGGTTAATCCAATGCTTTGATAGAGCTTGTTTAAACTGTAAGTTAACATCTTTCGGTTTTCCCAGAAGTACCGAATGGTGTGGAAAAGAATTTTTTTTTAATATCCACTCCATAGTTTTCTTCTGCTAACTCTATCATTTTATCTTGAAAATCAATGAGTATCTGCTTTTGTCCAATTATACGTTCAAGCTCAGATACCCGTTTTTTCAAATCAATTAATTGACGTGTATCGCTATCGGTCTCGACAACCATACGTTCTTTTTTGTTCTTCATACTGCCAAATTTATCTACCCAAAGGTAGACATTTTTGGACGTTACTTGATATTGAGAGCAAATTTCTGAAACTTTGGTTTGCCCTGTTTCAATTTCTCTGACTTTTTGCATCTTGAAATTGTCACTGAATCGGCGTCGACGACGTTCAGCGGTACTCATTTTTAAATCATTTAATCGTGCCATAATACTCACTTTTTTTGTAATTTTGTTACTTAAAAGTGGTCAACGTATTTCAGGCATTGACACCGTTTACACTAATTCGTCAGTCAATGGATTTGATGAAATAAACGGTTGTCTTTATCCAATTACAACCACTGGACC
>CAIPBY010000016.1 GCA_903863425.1 Candidatus Buchananbacteria bacterium
CTCAAACCCACCTTTTTAAAAAGGTGGGGCCAAAACGCGAGCGTAGATAAATCATGGCTAGATTTTATGCTTCACTCCTCAAAAATTCTCTGACGCTTTGATTACAAAGCTTGCGACAATTTTTGGTCGTTCTCGCATAAAATCAGCACAAGATTTTCTAATGCTCGCATGGGTGCGGGATGCCCGCATTTCTCCCTCCCTTTACGAAAGGGAGGGTTGGGGAGGGTTTAAATATTTAAATTATTAAATTAAAAAAACACCTTCAGTCCACACGCGGGAGGACTGAAGGTCTGCGATAATCGGGATCGATCATCCTTTATCCTTCAAGGACGTCTTCCATCGAGAATACTCGCCCTTTCTCACCCCTGTCGATTGCCTTCTTCAAGAAGACGAGGGCGTCGCGTGTTCCTTCGGCGTACACTCCACGGCCGCACACATCGTGGGTGAACCGGAAAAGGACCTTGCCATCCGCGGATCTTACTGTGTAGGTGTGGAATCCGTGTCCAGCGAGATCCGTCTCAGGAACTCCCATGTCCAGTTGAGTTTCAATGTCGCGAACCATGATGATCTGGTCCGCGGTGAAGGGAATACCCAAGGCATTGAAATATCCCACCATGGCCTTGGCCGTGCCGCTGGTATCTGCTTTTCCCGCTTGATGCGACTCGATGATTTCCAGGGTGTATCCGGCAAAGGCGTTGGGAAAACGTTCGGCTGCGTATCGCATCATGGCCTGGAACATCACAACCTGTTTGGCCATGTTCGGGGCGATGACTGCGTTTGTGAGATACGAACCGCCGGCAAATAGATTGGTGAGGGCGATTCGGTCACCGCCGGTTGTTCCCATTACAAAGTCCACCTCGTTATCCCGGTACAGCTTTGCATTGCGGTTAACTGTCGTGGGATGGGTGAAGTCCACGGCCATGAAGCGGCCATATCTACTACGCAGAGAGCGCGCCGTATCCGCGAAGTTGTTTTCCCATCCGCGTCTTAGCTCGAAGCTGGTAGCTCCTATTGCGTAACTTTCTTGTGCGATCTCGGGTCCGGTCAAGGACATCGGAATCACAGTGAAGCGGTTATCCGAGAGTAATAATTCGGTTGCCGCCGTTGCCATTTTGCCTGGCAGGCCAATTGGTAACACTCTAATCTCATTCAAAGTACAGTTCCTCCATGGGCGCTTAAGCCCGGTTGTCTTGAAGATTGACAAATATTATATTATACTAATTTTAAATGAAAAGCAATCCTAAAAAACTCATAGTCATCGTCGGCCCTACGGCTACTGGCAAGACCAGATTGGCCGTGAAGCTAGCTAGGAAATTACAAGGCGAAATCATCTCTGCTGATTCCCGTCAGGTTTATCGTGGCATGGATATTGGCACAGGTAAGGATTTGGCTGAGTATGGTTTTTCTTCCCCCCCTGCCAGAGGGGGGGTGAGGGGGGGTGGGAGCGCCTCTGGAGCCAAATTTGGCCCAAAACAGGTGCCATATCACTTAATTGACATAATTAGCCCCAAAACTCAATTCAACGTCGCTAAGTACCAAAAATTGGCCTACAGGGCCATTGCAGAGGCACAAAAGGCCAATAAATTGCCATTTTTGGTGGGTGGAACGGGGTTGTATGTGGACTCAGTCGTAAAGGGTTATATATTTCATAATTTTCAATTTTCAATTTTCAATTTTCAAAAAATTAGAAAAGAATTAGATCAACTTACTCTGAAACAACTTTTAGCAAAGCTTAAAAAAATCGACTCCGAAACACATAAAATTATTGATCAGAAAAATCGTCGCCGAGTCCAGCGCGCTTTGGAAATATATTATGAGACAGGCAGGAAGAAATCAGATCAGCAAGAAATGTCCAAGCCGGATTTGGATATTTTAATTCTGGGTGTGAAATTTCCCTTAGAAAAAATATATGCCAAGATAGACAGCCGTTTGGAGGCCAGAATTAAAGAGGGCATGATCAAGGAAATAAAAAAACTACGCCGACAGGGCGTAAGTTGGAAGCGCTTAGATGAATTCGGTTTGGAATATCGCTACGTCTCTAGATATCTGCGAGAATTATTAACTTATAATGAGATGTTGGAACAGCTGAAAATGGCCATTCATCATTTTGCCAAGAGACAGCTGACTTGGTTCAGGCGGAACAAGGAAATAATCTGGATTGATAATGCCAAAACCGCAGAAACGATGATTAAGCGTTTTTTGCGAAAATAAAATATCCTAAATTGGGATATTTTATTTATTAAATTTTAACCATGGGATTTCCGCCGATATCCGTGCCCGCAACGTGGGGTTCGGCTGGCTTGTCCAAATTTTCCGCTCTTCGTTCGGCGATGTGTTCTTTGAGGATTCTGTGGATGGTTTGTTTTTTGAGAGCCTCTCTGGTGAGAAGGCGTTTTATTTGTGATTCAGGATGTTCGTCTTTGAAGCCGAAAACTTTTCCGGCGTTGAGGACCAGGGCAATTTTCTTCAGCTTGGCTATGGGCATTTCTTTATTTACATTGAGTATTTTTTTGATTTTGACATCGCTATATCCGGCATCTTGCAATGCTTTTTCGGCCTGTTTCTTGACTATCGGAGACATGCTTGAGCTTTTGGTGGTGCTTTTGTAGAGATCTCTTAATTTGGCCTTGAGCGGAGTGAATTTTCGGACATCGCCGGTAACAAGGAATGGTAGAGCCATATAGTTAGGGGTAAATTTTCAATTTATAATTTCCTCGCCTCGATTCGAGTCGAAGCGGGCAATTTTCAAACAATTTTCAATTTTTAAATTAGAAAAAAAGTTATTGGTTGAGTTTTTTGCTTAGCAAATCATTGATAATCGCCGGATTGGCCTTTCCCTTGGTTTCTTTCCGCCAGAGGCGGATCTGGAATTTTAGCGTTACCCCAGCTTCTCTTTTAATAATTTGTTTATGATTTGGGGATTCGCCTTTCCCTTTGTAGCCGACATGGCCATGCCCACCAGGAATTTAAAGGCGGCTTCCTTGCCTGATTTGTAATCGGCTACGACTTTAGGATTATCAGTAATAATTTTATCAATAATTGTGTCAACTTCTCCCTCATCGCCAGTTTGGCCGAGATCCTTGCTTTCCATAATAGATGTGGGAGTTTCCCCGGTTTTAAACATTTCTTCCAGGACTAATTGGGCAGAGTTGTTATTGATTTTACTGGTATAAATCATAGACAGGAATTCAGCAAAATGTTCAGGAGAGATTTTACAGTCCCTGATAGCCGTTTTGTGCTCGTTGAGATATTTAAACAATCGGTTGATAAGCCAATTGCTAATAAGCTTGGAAAGTTTTTTGCCTTCTCTTTCGGCGATTTCTTCGGCTGTGCCCGTGACTTCTGGAAGCGAAGAAAGCCATTCAATAAGTTCGGAAGAAACATCCTCGGCGTAAGAGGCTAAATTTTTGTCACTAATAAGAGTTCTGGCACTTTCCGGATCGAATTGATACTGAGAAATAAATCTTTCAAACTTGGCTTGAGGAAGCTCTGGCATAGTAGCTTGCAGAGATTCAACTAACTCGTCGGAAATCTCGAGTGGTGGTAAATCTGGTTCTGGGAAATATCTGTAGTCAGCGGCAGTTTCCTTGGATCTTTGACTGAAGGTGGTTTGAGTATTCTCATCCCAACCGCGGGTTTCTTGAATTAATTTTTCGCCATTTTCTATGGCCTTAGTCTGTCTTTTGATTTCAAATTCAACCGCTCTTTCCATGGCTCGGAAAGAATTGATATTCTTAAGTTCTGATTTAGGATTTAATTTGTAATCAAGTAATGGCTTGACTTCGCCTTTCTCGGTCACAAATCTGCCCGGCTCTTGCATGGAAATGTTGGCCTCACAGCGCATTTGGCCCTTTTCCATGTCAGCTTCGGAGATTTCTAAATAGCGCAGGATTTGTTGATAGGCTTGACAGAATTCTTTGGCTTCCTTGGCTGATTCAATGGTTGGAGCGGTCACTAATTCGATTAGCGGTGTGCAAGCACGGCTTAGATCAACGGCTGTGCCATCGCTGTTGTGGATAAGTTTGCCCGTGTCTTCCTCAAGATGGATTCTGATAATATCAATATCCTTTCCCTGTCCGCCTTGGGCGTGATTACCGATTTTAAGATGGCCATCATAAGTAATGGGCTGGTCATATTGGGAGATTTGATAACCTTTGGGTAAATCAGGATAAAAATAATTTTTTCTATCGAATTTGGTTTGTTTGGCGATTTGGCAATTCAAAGCCAAGCCCACGAGGATAGTCCATTCGATGGCTTGTTTGTTTATCACCGGCAACATACCCGGGTGTCCCATACATATTGGGCAGATATTCTGGTTCGGCTGTTCCTGTAACTCATAACCATTTACACAGGTGCAGAACATTTTGCTTTTGGTTTTGAGCTCAGCGTGGATTTCCATGCCGATTACGGGGATTAATTTCGCCATATTTATATGATATTTTTATAATTAACTTAAGTATTCTACTATTTTCTGAGGAAAAAATCAAGAAAAAATAAAACGACTCTTCCCTTGGCTTTTTGCTTAGGGGAAGAGTCATGAGGCGTTAATGCGAGTTGTTATGCTCTCCAGCAGTCTTATGGTGGGCGGATGGTTGCGTTTCCTGTTTCTGTCGACTTTGGTACAGGCATAGGTAATCGTCGTGTGATCCCTGCCTCCGAAAGCCGCGCCAATTTCGTCCAGAGATAGTCCGGGGATTAGGGTTCTGCATAGGAACATGGCTAGATGCCTTGGTCCCGATGCATCAGCTTGACGAGCCTTGCTCTTTAGTGCCCTTAAGCCCGCGCTCCTGTCGCTAAAGCATTGAGTGGCGGTAGCCTCTAGCACGTTCTCAATTGTGATGGGTTTGTGGCCGTCGATCTTGAGGAGCTCATCTACCATCTTAATGTTGATAGGATGGTTTTCGTTTTTACTGACAGCCCTGAGGGTTAGGAATGCCCCACGGAGTTCACGAATGTTTCCCGTGATAATCCTGGCAATGTGCATGGCCACTTCTTCCTTCAGTGTAATCCCGCTTTCTTGGGCTAACTGTTGCAGAATTTGACTTTTTACTGTCGTATCCGGCATGGTAAGCTCTTGAACTAGGCCTTCACTGAATCTGGCGGCTAGTCGTCGATCGAGATTTGGTATCTTTTTGGGATGGCAGTTCGAGACCAGGACGATTTGTATTTGGACTCCGAAGAGGGCGTTAAACGTGTAATAAAACTCTTTCTCCGTGCCTAGTTTTCCCGCGATTATGTCAATATCGTCAAGAAAAAGAGCATTCGCCCTGCGATACCTTGCCCTGAATTTCGCCATCGATTTTTCTTGCTGACACCTCGTAAAGAAGTTGAGCATTGTCTCCGCGCTTTGGCAGATTATGGTCCAATCAGGATGTCTTCGACTGAATTCGTAGGCCATAGCCCGGCACAGATGGCTCTTACCCAGACTCGTATCACCGTAGAGAAACAGAGGATTATATTCTCTACCTGGGTTTTCTACGGCTTCCATTGCCGCTGCATAAGCCACCCTATTTCCTAATCCACTTACGAAGTTGGCAAACGAGTGGGTGTCGTCAGGAAGGAGGGGTTTTTGCATAGGAGCGATCGGAAGTGACTGGTAGGCGTTGCC
>CAIPBY010000017.1 GCA_903863425.1 Candidatus Buchananbacteria bacterium
ATGGGCTTAATCCATCTATATTTCTCTTCTTTTGTTGATTTGGGCATAATTTTTGACATATGCCTCTAGAATACACCAAAAGTGCAAAATGTGTGTGCACATTACCAAATGCCCTTGACAGGTATTTGTGAATATGTTATAGTTTCTGTCGGTAGAAGTATAACGAAAAGGAGATCTAGAAAAAGAGAAAGGGAATTCAGATGGCTAGTAGTGTAGTATTGGACTTTAATGTCCGGTTCGAGTCGCGAGAGGAGGAAGGTAAACTTCATCTTTTTATTGTTGAGGGTCAAGACGCGACCCTTGACAAGTATATCGAAGAAGCCCTTCGCCTTGCCTCAGAACGCGAAGTGGTTGTATTCTGGGTATTTAAGGGGATTGAGCTAAACACGGGGATGGCAAAACATTTGAAGGATTTTGCATCCATTGTGTTCTCAAAGTCACTTAATGCCTGGTTAAAAGGGGGTACGAAAGGAGGGTTATCATAGAATGATGCTCTTAGAAGTTTGTGCCAAAGGCCGCCTCTATTACGAGAGGCTCGACGACCCGCCTAAAAGAGGTCGTTTTTTATTTGGAGTTAATTTTATTTATTTTGAATATACTTTCTCGATTGGCAATTAAAACCATTATCATCCAAGCAAGGATAATCGCTACAGTCATGGCTACACCCGTCGTGGCTATTTCTTTGAGCATCACGAATGTATCATGAGGATTTCGCATGGTAGTGAGAAATGGGGGATAGAAGACGATTTCACCGCTGATGATGTGATCAATTATTAGCATAATCACTCCACCCCAAAGCATGGTGTTGAGCCATTCAATGTGGTATTTGGCGGGAATTTTTTTCCTGGTTGCGGTAGTAATTATCGCCACAGTTGCTGGTGCTATTAGGCAAGCCATAGGTTTATTTTAAGCATTTATGATACAATAAAGTTATATAAATATTATTTTAATTATACTCAAAATGACCACAAAAAGCAATAAAACTTATAATATCGCTATAATCGGCGGTGGCCCAGCCGGGATGATGGCCGGAGGCAGGGCAGGCGAGCTTGGCGCGAGCGTGGTTCTGCTTGAGAAAAACAAGAGCTTGGGCATTAAATTGCTTATGACTGGAAACGGCCGTTGCAATATCACCAATAAAATTGAAGATAATAGGAAGTTGGTGGAAAAATATGGATCCAATGGCAAATTTTTATTCTCAGCTTTTAATAAATTCGGCGTTGAAGAGTTGATTGAATTTTTTGAAAGCAGGGGAGTAGAGACAAAAATAGAACCTGGTAATCGTGTTTTACCAGTGAGCAATAAAGCCAAAGATGTACTCGACGCATTAATTAAGTATCTTAAGGATTCGGGAGTAAATATAAAGACAGATTCGGAGGTCAAAGAAATTATTAAAAAAGCAAATCCAGCCACAGGCGGACGCAGCAGGATCGAAAAAATAATTTTGGCTAGTGGTGAGGAAATAATTGCCGATAAATATGTAATTTGTACAGGTGGTAAATCGTATCCGGAGAGCGGTTCCAGTGGTGATGGCTACAGATGGCTTAAGAAGTTGGGCCACGAAATTATTGAGCCACTTCCTGCGCTAGTGCCAATTATTGTCAAAGATAAGTTTGTGAAGGATTTGGAAGGTGTGAGTCTGAAAAATGTAAGTATTTTATTATATAAAGACAGTAAAAAAATAGACTCACAAATTGGTGAGGCTATTTTTACGGCAAATGGTATGAGCGGGCCGGTGATTCTTAATATGAGCAGAATTATCGCCAAAAATTTACCAGGAAAATTAAAATTAAGAATTGATTTTTATCCACAATTGGATTTTGCTAAGTTGGATCGTAAGATTCAGGAGGATTTCAAGGTTGATAGTAATAAATTATTTAAGAATTTTTTGGATAAATTATTGCAACCGAAATTGGCAGTAGTGATTTTGAAATTATCAGGAATTGATCCCGGTAAACAAATTAATTTGGTAACTAAAGAAGGTCGTAAAAAATTAATTCATTTGCTTAAGGAGTTTGATTTGGAAATTTATGGTTTAGCTGGATTTGAGAAGGCTATGGTTACTTCCGGAGGTGTGAAATTAAGTGAGGTTGATCCCAAGACTATGAAGTCAAAGCTGATTGATAATCTATATTTGGCCGGAGAAGTACTCGACATTGACGGCCCGACTGGAGGATTTAATCTGCAGGTTTGTTGGAGTACAGGGTATGTAGTGGGGGAAAGTGCGAAAAAATCTATTTAATTAATTTGATAATTTCATACTGCATGCCGATATAGATGCCGATAGCAAGCGTGGCAACATAAATTATCACGGCCAGCAATTTTGAATACCAAGTCACTTTATTCCACTTGATCATAATATTTTATTTATTGAGTAACATATAGAACATTCCTATAGCTGAAGTGGCCATAATGCCAAAAGTAATCCAGACCAGGGTGGCAGATAATCTGCCACTTTTGTATTTGCCCATAATCTTTTTGTTTCTGGCAATTCGGGCGATAAGAAATATCAGAGGAACAGCAGCCACGCCATTAAATACAGCCGTAAATACGAGTGCCTTGATGGGATCGATGCCGATGAAATTAATGGCTAATCCGATAAGAGTGGCAATAGTAATAACTCCATAAAAGCCGTGGGCTTTTTTTAGTTTAAGATTAAGCCCTTCTTTCAGGCCGAAAGCCTCGGAGAAAGCATAGGCAGCTGATCCGGAAAGTACTGGTACTGCCAATAGTCCAAGGCCGATAATGCCGGTGGCAAAAATTAATTTAGCTAGAAATCCGGCATAGGGGAAGGTTTGTACAAGCGGTTCCAGGGCTCTGGCGGCGTCAGCAGCAGAATTAACATTTAAAATACCATTAGTGTGGAGTACGGTGGCAGCCACTACGATAATTGACCAAGTGGCGAAATTAGAGAAAAGCATGCCAATAAAATTATCTAGGCGTACTTTTTTGATAAAGTCTTTGGTAATGCTTGGCAGTAGTTGATGTCTGTGAAATAGGTGTTTGGCTTTTTCTTCTTCAACCTCCTCAGAGGCTTGCCAAAAAAACATATATGGAGAAATGGTCGTGCCAAGTACGCCAGTGATGATAAATAGGAAAGCAAAACTGAATTCTATATTGGGCACGAAGGTGGCATGGAGAATTGTTTGCCATGGCTGATTAATAATAAAAACCGTAATTGGATAGGCGAGAAGTGTCAGAGCCAGCCATTTTAGAATTCGCGAATAAACTCGATAGGAAGTAAATATTTCCAAGATCAATATTATGGCAGTAAAGCACAAAGTTAAAATTACAAAATTAACAGGAATGAGAAGTTGGGCGGCAGCTGCCATGGCTCCAATGTCGGCACCGATATTTATAGTGTTAGCCGCAAGCACGAGCAAGACGGCAGCGTATAGGACTTTCTTATTGTAATTATCTTTTATTACGGCAGCTAAGCCCTTGCCAGTAACGGCTCCAATTCTAGCGCAAGCTTCTTGGACAGACACCATAAAGGGCAGGATGAGTAGGGCAACCCAGAGTTGGCCATAGCCGAATTGTGCGCCAGTCTGGGTGTAGGTGGCAATTCCGGATGGATCATCATCAGCCGCGCCGGTTATAACTCCCGGGCCGAGGATTTTGAAAAAGCCCTTGATTTTCTTTGTAATTTTTAACATGAATAATTGTTGATTATTTAAAATGATATATTAATTATAGCAGAAATAGTAATTTGAGACTACTCTTGTTATAATAAAAAAATGAAGCCACTCAGCAAATTCCTAATTCTCTGCCTTGCCATAATTCTCATAATTATGGGTTTTTTGTTTGGCATGACATTTGTTCAAATTAACATTAAAAAAGAATTAAAATTAACTAATAATTTTCATTATTCAGAAATCAGCCAAAAAGGTTATTATGATGAATTTTTTTCCGGTGCAGGGGATTGCCGGGATAATTATAGTCCAAAAATAAAGGGTTTAATGGTTAATCATCATCTTTTGGCCGGAAAATTCATGTCTCATGCTTTTTGCGCGGTAGCGACAGATAAGCCAATGACAGTAATAATTATTAGTCCGAATCATTTTATGATAGGGCACGGACAAGTTACGATCTCGGCTTATGATTTCCAAACTCCTTATGGCGTCTTGCAGTCAGGTCAAAAATTAGTTAAAAAAATGTCTGATGTGGGAATTGCTACTATTGATGAGGGGCCGTTTGAGAAAGAGCATGGAATTTATAATCTCACGCCGTTTATCAAGAAGGCCATGCCCAACGCGCGGATTGTGCCGATTATAATTAAGGATAATATTTCACAAGAGAATAAAGATAAATTAGTGGATTTCTTGGCTAATAATTTGCCGGAGAATTCTTTGATTGTAGCTTCTTTGGATTTCTCGCATTATTTGACCAGCGAGCAAGCTGACGCAAATGATGTCAAAACTTTGGAAATTATAAATAATCTGGATTATCAAGCAGTAAAAGATTTAAATAAAGACAATCAGCCAGGTAATGTTGATTCCAAGCCGACACTAGAAATGTATTTGAAAGTAATGAGTATGGAAAAGGCCAAAAATTTCACGCTTTTGAATCATTCTAATTCTGCCAAGTTGGTTGGTGACTTAAGTATTCCAGAAACCACGAGTTATATAGTGGGGTATTTCTCGAGATGACAATAGTACGGCGATGTGTTATCATTCAACTATATATTAACTAACAAACTATATGGTCAATCAAGGCTTCAATGTGCCCGTGGCGCCAACACCGTCGCAGAATTATTCTCAATCCCCTCAATCGGGAGGTAAAAAAAGTTTAATCGTTGTTTTGCTGGTGATTGTGGTAATTTTGCTCTTGGCAGTCGGGGCTGTGGCTGGCTATCTTATGATTAAGATTAATTCCAGTCCGGCAATAGATAGTTCAGATTTAAATTTTCAGCAGAATGTTCAGCCGACCAGTACAGCAAATCAGGTAACTACGACAGCTACCACTACAGAGGCCACTACCACAGCAGAAGCTTCTGAAGTTATTTGGAATATTCCGCAACAAATAGCCTCCTTGAAACTATTTAAGGATGTTTCTACTAATCCTGGACTTACGGCAGGCTTTAACCCAGAGAAAGAGGCAAAATATTATAAGGTTGGCGTAATTAATTCTGGAAAGTATCAGGGCGGTGAAATTATTTTGGCAACTGCGCCTTTTGATGGTCCGGCCATTTATCCTGGATTTTATAGATTTATTAAGCAAGGTGATTCCATAACATATTTAAAAAATAATTCTGATGAAATATCTGCCGAATCAGGGTTCAATACTTCCAAATATACCGTAGATGATAGCTATAACCTTGTCCAGTTAAATTTTCCCAAGACAATCTCCGGACCGCAACCAAGGGAAAATTTAGAAATAGATCAATATGTTAACGCTTTTTTCTCTTTGAACAAGCTTAAAA
>CAIPBY010000018.1 GCA_903863425.1 Candidatus Buchananbacteria bacterium
GAAATTAAAAATTGAGCATTATTAATTTTTTTCTCGGATAAATAATCTACTTGTTCTTCAGCCGATGAACTAAGCATGTCTCCTTTGGAAAAAGAAATACCATAATTTTCTTGAAATCGCCTATAAAACTCAACATGAGATTCAGTTTCCTGGTCGCTTGTAATTAATTTTTCAGATGCTTCTGATTCTTGAGTAACTTCAATTTGGTCATTATTTTTTAAAATGTCGTCTTCAGTCATAATCTTTTTTGATTGCTAATTTTGTCTTAGCTTTATATAAATCCTACTGATCAAAAAGCTACTTAAAATTACATTATAAATAATAAGCCTTTTACTGGTTTTATGCAATATTTCCAATAAATCCGGAAGTTAAGCCAATTAGTTGGTCATTAATATCAAAAATATCAACACCGCAAAGCTCGAGATATTTCTTTCTTTTTTCTGAATCACTAAAAGTGGCAAACCAATCTCGATAGCCAACCTCATTAATGGCTTCCGACATTTTTTCCTGAGAAAAAGCTTCTCCTGGAAATTTTGTTTTAAATAGGTAGGCATATCCCTTGGCAAAAGCCCGGATTTCTCCAGGATCAGACACATATTTTAAGGCATCCTTGGCATCGGACAAATCAAGAAAATCTGCATTAGGCCCTGGGAAATATATATGCTCTATTTCATGGTAGACATGCATCTTTATTAAACGTTCGGTAATTTTAGCGTCTTGGCTGGTTGATTCTTCATTGATGCCAATGCTCAATACACCACCGCTATCAAGACTGGCATGATTTTCATAATCATCTGGCTTAACAGTAAATCTTATTGAAAAATTTTTCGCGATATCTTCAGGAATCGGTAGTTTGGGCAAATAGAGTCGCAAATTGCCGGAGTAAGGACTGCCATTATTTTCCGGCCATATTTCCTTAATACAGTCAACAAATTTTTTGGGCGTACCAAGCTTTATATAGTCATCATAAACCTTAAACGCATCACCTATTCGTTGGTTAATTAAGTTAGTGATACATTCAATGACCCTCTCTTGAGCTTCCGGAGTTTCTACTGACTCAACCTTGTCATTGTCTGTCTTACTGCCCACTTCTGATTCAGGTGTGCTAACAGCCTTTTCCTCCATATGTCGAGGCAATTGATTCTGTTCCGATTCTTGTGTCATAAATTTATTTCATTTTACTGTTATTAAGATTCAAGTGATTCCCAACTCTCTATCTATTTCTTTATTAACTTCCGATATGGTTTGTTCGGCGTTAACTTTAAGGTCTTTAGTTCTTTCCTCTAAGAGATTGGTCGCCTCCAAAAGCCTTTTTTTGCGACTTTGAATATTATCACGTAAATATTGATGTAGTTTTTTAATTAATGCATATCGATCCTTATCAGACAACGACATTAAAGACTCCGATCCCTCTTCATTATCAATATCCTCAATGCCCTGGTACTCACTAGCTAGCTCCTTTGTGCGTTGTTGCCCATCAGTATTTAAAAGATACTCATAAAATCCATACGCCACATCAAAATTCCCAGATAATTCTTCGCATAGTGCTTCAAAATTTATAAATTCATTCGAGAATTCATCTCTATAATCGAGTTTTGTTATTAAAATAATAAGATCTCTAGAATTATGAATGATAAAATCCAAAGTCCAATTAAGTTCAATAGAATCTTCCGGTATATTTAGAACTGCCTTTATCGCAAGATCAATATTTTGGCTAATACACAATCTAAAAATTTTATCTCTGGCACCAAAAAGTTCCGCTCTTTTTAAGAAGTGTGCAGCATCTCCAAGCCTGATCGGTATACCCTCATGAGGTGTCAAAAATGCTTTGGCCATATTGAGAGACGATCGTTTCTCAATAGTTTCTTCCCTTCTTTTATCAGAAGAGTCTTCTACTCTTGTAATTGGTTGTTCTTGATCAATCATAATAAAGTATGGAAATTAATTTAAAAATTTTCTTTTATCCAAAATGCAGTTCGACCCGATATTTTTTCTGGCATATTATTATTTTAGCATCTCCCACGCCTCAACACCTAAGACATGGGCTAATTTATTAATATTAGTTAGGGTCGGATCGGCGATTTCCAGTTTTTTTTGGTGGAAAATTCTTTTTTTTATTCTTTATTATACTGTATTTTCTTTTCCATATATTCTCTCATTGCACCAAAAAAATCAGTCGCAGCCTCCATAAATTCTACCAAAGCAGTTTTTTCCTCTTCGGTAAAATGATCTTTCTCTGCCATTTGACTAAAGAGCTTGTCATGCTCGGGGCTTTCATAATCTATTCCTGATAAAAGATAATCTAAATTTTTAACCCCCTTGATTTTTATATATTCCTCTAGCTCTAAAGGATTCCAATCTGGATCTCTGGCTATTAAAGTTAGAAAGCGAGGCATGTAGGCTAAATAATTTTCTAAAAAATCTAGATAAGTTTTTTCGAAATCGGGAAACTCTAAATCTCCGTTGAAAATTTTGCCCAATATTTTTTTAAAACCACCCATAGGTTTAAAGCCTAATTCCCGAAGCCTCATTAGTATCGGAATTTGTTCTCGAGTCTCCTCTGGTAAATTTTGAAAATTAATAAATCTATCTTCGGCGTCACCTATTACTGTCGCGATCTCTATTCCATGACTAAATGGACCATTATGCATTAACTTTTTTTTCTCCTTTTCTGTTAATTCTGTTAGTGAACCTCGACGCATTTGTAAATAACGGTTTACAGTATAAAAATCACTTAAAAAGAGACTTGGCGGACCCGCTTTATCTTTATATTCTTCTGGAATTATATTGAATAAAATATGGGCTCTTTCATTGTAGGTTGCTTCTTCTGGTTTGTTTGCTTTGGAAAAATTTTCTCGTATTTCTTCTTCCGCCCCTACATTTTGAGGATCAAAAATACAATGTGTTTTTAGAAAATCAATAGCGGCATCAGGGGTAAGACGAGAATATCTGATATTTTCTTTTCCTAAAATCGCCTCAGCCTCATTATAGTTTTGGGCTTTTCCACTTTCTATTAATTCTTTCATCTTAGTTGCTTCTTCCTCTGCTTGATCGTGACCAAGCTGTTGTTCAAATTTATCCATATTATTATTTTAACATCTCCCACGCCTCAACACCTAAAACATGAGCTAATTTATTAATATTAGTCAAGGTCGGATCGGCGATTTCCAGTTTTTAGGCGAAAAATTCTTTTTAAGTTAAATTAAAATTATTCCGAGCCTTGCTCAGTTGGTGGCAAATTCTTTTCTTTTAATTCCTCAACAATTTGTTCGTAAAATTTCTTTTCGGGCCAAAGTAAATCGCCTCTCGTATTATAAATTGGGACCAATAATTCAGGCTTATCTTTATTAATATCAACCATATCCTTTATCAAGAGATCTAATTTTTGTTCCCCCCAATAGTCAACGATAATAGCTTTAAACTTTCGTGGAGGAATTCTGGAAGATAGACTAAAACCATATTCACTACCGACGCATAAGTCGCCTTTGCTATTTGGCACAACAGAAACATAATTTTTGGGACCTCTATATGCAAATGTCCCAATCGGCAACGGATCTTCATAACCAGAGATACTTTCCTTGCCATTATAAGTGTCCATGTACTTTGCCGGCAATTCGATGAAACCACTCAAATCAAAAACAACTGCAATTCCTCCAAACCACTGCTTACCGAAACGATGCTCCATGTGCTCTTTTTCTTGCAAATCATCTAAAGCAGACGGAACTTTTGATATTATTTCAGGGGTCATTAAATTATAGTATCTATCGTCTTGTCCATAAATAAAATCACCAAGCTCAGCACTGTCGCAAAAAGATCGTCCCTGTATTTGGAAACTAACGGTTACCTGTTGTTTCTTCTTCATCTGTTGTTTCCAAACATTTGCATCCCCAGGGATGCGGTCAAAGTCTTTTGATCTGCTTGATCTGCTAGTACCTAATATCCCGTCTATTAAAACTGATTATATTTTTTCATCGTCTGATTTTCTAGTGAAATCGTCAGCGAATAAAAGACTGGATGTGGCTGTGCCATACGCAAAAACATCCCTGACTTTTTCTAGAATTTTTTCCTTAATTTCCGGCGATAGTGTAGTTTCAAAGCCACCAATCTCTTTTTCTTTATTCAAATACAACGCCTCTTCATGTGCCATTTCGATTAGATCTTTCTTTTTATATTCTGGCAACTGATCAAATCTAGCTTGCTCTTCAGGTTTACTAAAATCAAAGTTAGATTTTTTTTCGGACATAAATTTATTTTAACATCTCCCACGCCTCAACACCTAAAACATGAGCTAATTTATTAATATTAGTTAAGGTCGGATCGGCGATTTCCAGTTTTTAGGCGAAAATTATTTATTGTTAAATCGCGAAAGCGTCATGTTGCTTGTTTGGTAAATCACGATAATTCCCCGCATTCTGAGTTAATTTTAATGCTACAATATGGCCTCTCTTTTTTAAGAATTCAAGCAATTCTAGTTGGGTTGCCAAATCACAATGTCTATCTATGTAACCATCTAAAGCAGGAAAATGATTAAAACATAATCTTTTCTCGTATTTCTTATTTGTCACATCCAGAAAAGGGTACGACTCTTTGTCTGGAGTGCCTTCCCATGTAGAAATAAACCTTATTTGATGCTGAATCCCAGGATAAACGCTATACAAAATATCCATAGCATTATCATTTGATTCAATTTTTGAGTCGATTTCGCCATGGCCATAGACCACCGAAAGATTTTTATGTAGCAGACTTTTTAATTCTGCGGTGGCATTCTTTTGAAGATCATCTTCTAATAACTTTTCCTGATAAATAAAAATGACTTTTTCTGAAAAAAATTCAAATATATCATCTGCCAACTTATCATTATCGTCTGTAAAAATTTCTAAATCAACATTATCATCCGTCTCAAGATAGTCAGGTTCGGCCGCTAAAACAATCTTTTTTTCATTTTTTTTGCCATTAACTTTATCTCCTAATCCATAAAAACTAAGTTTTTTATTTAAGTCCCAGGCTAATGGCGTATTTAAAGATTTTTTTATGTCTAGTATTCTTCTTTGCTCCTTTAGCTCACTTAACATTCTTGATGAATCATAGACAGTAGCAAATCTTTTTTCTTTCATAAAATCAGGAAGTCGATAAATTTCAGGTAACATGAATTTTGTTGACTCACCAGGCAAAGAAGCCTCCGCAACCCTATAATCATAATTATCTGGCGCGTTAGTTTCACCCCTACCCTTAATTGCCTTGTGAGCAATTTTTTGAATCGCAAAAGCTTCTTTTTCTGCTTCATCGTGGGACATCAAATTATATTCTGGAGATTTTGGCATATTTACTTCATTAAATCCTCGACTCTAACCTCTAATGCTTTAGCGATCTTCATCAACGTATCAATTGTAGGGTTGCTTTGTTTGCCAGCCTCAATATTAATAATTGTATTATTAGAAACATCAGCCAAGCGTGCCAACTTTTCTTGAGATAATCCGATTTTTTTTCTTAATTTTTCTACTGTTTTAGGCAACTTTGACAATTCCATAATATATTGTTAATATTAAATTAGTGATAAACAACGCAACCTTATTTGACTATTATCCAATATAATATTAACAAAAAAATTGACTACGGTCAAAACTCCGGGAGGGCAGTTTGCGTGCGCACGGGAGGGCGGGGCAAGCGCACTTCAAATTTGTGGGCGGTGCTCCGATGCCTTAAAGCATCGGGACGAAAAATCCGCGCCGGCCGAAAAAATGGGATTTGGATTTAGGATTTGTCGGTAAAATCTCCCGCCAAAGGCGGGAGCGGGATTTCTGGGTTTAAGGCCGTGGCGGACAGGCAAAAATTCCTTCCCCCCCACCCCCTTCCTTTTTGCCTGTTTAATCCGCCACGGCCTTGGGAATTTTGGGTTTTGGGTTTTGAAAATTTTGATAAATCTTAAGATTTATCTTTGAAATAGGTTCGAGCTTCTTTTAGAAGACTCGACATGAGAGAACGTTCCAAAAAATTCAAATTTTGTTCGCGCCCTTCAGGCGCGAGCTTAGAGATTTCTTCCCCCAATTTTTCTTTAAAATCAGACAAGAATTCAAATTCTTTCTTCCAATCCCAGCCAACCTTCCGCCCCAGGAGGCGGCGGTTCGTAATCCCTTCGCCTATGAGATATTTTTAGTCTCAATGGCGGAGGGATAGCCGGCTACTGCCGGCACCGTTTCTTTTCACCGTCCAGCCCCTAGCAAGGGGCTGGACAACAAAGCCGCATTTCCAACACGTACGTGCTACGTAACATGCTACGTAACAAAATAAATTCAAATAATATGAAATATTTTCTCTACGCCCGAAAGTCGACTGAAGACGAAGAACGCCAGATCATGAGCATTGAAGCACAACTAGCGGAGTTGGCAGATTTCGCCAAGAGAGAAAATATCGAGATTGCCGAGACGTTCATCGAGAGCAAAAGCGCCAAGAAACCAGGACGAGAAGTGTTTAATAATATGATCAGTGCGATTCAAGCCAGTGAGGAACCGGTCGGCATCATAGCGTGGCATCCGGATCGTCTTGCGCGTAACAGCGTTGATGGCGGACAAATAATATATCTCATAGATACAGGGTTGGTGGTTTCTTTGCGCTTTCCCACATTTTGGTTTGAGCCAACTCCGCAGGGACTATTTATGTTGCAAGTCGCTTTCGGGCAGAGCAAATATTATTCGGATAATTTAAGCGAGAACGTCAAACGAGGACAACGGCAGAAGCTCAGGCGCGGAGAATGGCCGGGATTAGCTCCATACGGGTATATCAACAACGCTAAGACAAGAAATGTTGATATTGACCCGGTTAAGGCAAAGATAGTCAAACTCGCTTTTAAAGAGTTCGGCGATGGCAAGCACACCTTGTCTAGCTTAAGCGAGCGCCTGAGTGAATTCGGCGCGGTTGGCCGTACCGGTAAGCCGTTGTGTGTCGCTGTAATGGCGAAAATGTTGAGAAAAAAAGCATACATCGGAGTGATTGATCGTAAGGGCGAAAGCTATGAGGGAAACTATGAGCCAATCGTTTCCCTAAGCGATTTTGAAGCCGTCCAAAAAGCGTTAGCAGTAAAGGCCAAGCCGAGGAAGACGAAGAAAGGTCATAACTTCCCATTTGTCGGATTACTCTCGTGTGGCGAGTGCGGAGCGGCCATTACGGCGCAATATGCTCATGGACACGGCGGGACTTACATCTACTATCGCTGCACCAAAAGGCTTGGCCCGTGTGCGCAGAAATATATTGGGTCAAACGCGCTCATTGAGCAACTGAAAGGACGGCTAGAAAAAATCGCTCTCAAAGACGAATGGGCAAAATATATGCTCGACGAAGTAGCGAAATGGGAAAAAGAGGAAAAATTCGACGGTAAGGAATTCGCCCAAAATCTAGAAATGAAATCACTAGAAACGGAAAACAAATTAAGTAAGCTGGTCGACGAGTATCTTGAGGGCAACATTGAAAAGGAAATCTATCTCAAGAAAAAAGATGAATTGATTAAAACAAAAACAGACCTCAACAAGAAGAGATCTGATTTTGGGCGGAAGGGAAACAATTGGATCGAACCTTTGAGAAACTTCATAATTGAAGCCAATCGCGTGGGAACTGCGGCTTTGTTAAATGATTTTATAGCAATAAAATCATTTGTGAAAAGAAACGGAACGAACCGCCGCCTCCTGGGGCGGAAGGTTGGCTGGGATTGGAAAAAAGAATTTGAATTCTTGTCTGAATTTAAAGAAAAATTGGGGGAAGAAATCTCTAAGCTCGCGCCTGAAGGGCGCGAACAAAATTTGAATTTTTTGGAACGTTCTCTCATGTCGGGGTGCGGGGAATTGAACCCCGTCTACACCCACCCCATGGGCGCGTACTACCGACATACTCCACCCCGGGGTAGCTACTGTTTATACTATTATAAAAATGATAATTTTTCAAGAATAAAAAGAGGGGGCCGTCATGTGTTCCACACATTACGAACCCCCAAATCGGCTTTAGCCTTCGCGGCTAAGCTACTACCTTTCTCATGCCCGAGATAACGACCAGCTCAATCTGGTCGGATCCGCGTAGGCAACCTCCTCGCTCGGCCAGTATGGCGATAGTACGAGCCATAGTGTCGACCTGCGAAGAACCCTTGACCATCATATTTGCCTGGCTAAGATTGGCTAGAATCGCTGCCTTAACGGCATGAACAATCGGTTCTGCCTCCGTACTCGTGTAGGCAAGAGTAAGGATCAGACGAACAATGATCACAAAGTCTTCGGCCGTGCTAGCCGTGACCATACGATCAAGCACGTCGAGTGTTTTCATTGTACTGACACCTCTTTCTTCTTTTCGGTCTTGCCGGTTAATGGCCAGACGCCTTCGCCTTTTACAGCCAACCGTCCCTCCTCCACGTAAGGACAACCCTTGGTGGCTTTACGATGAAGATGTAGACATCCCGTCCCGTCCCTCTTAGAAAGAAACCTCTCCCGCGCCGGACAATGCACCAACACCTCCGTCCCTTCATGGTCCATAACTTCGATTTTGCTGTCCGGCCCATTATAGGGACAATCTTTGGGCTCGCTGTTGGCGAGCGCCAAAGCAATTGTATGGATACTCTTAACTGCCTGTGTCACTTCTTGATCTCCTTTGTCGGTTTTGTGATAATGGACAAAATATAACCCTCTTCCATTCGTTGACTTGCTCGCTTCCTGCCCTTGTAGTGACATTTACGTTATCTCCTGTTGTCTTCTTTTATATCAACCCAAACATCGGGACTTTACTAAAATGTACGATATATAAAAAAACTGACCCGTTCGCGGGCCAGTCGTCTATAGTTTATATAAAACAAACTAACTGATCCGCCGTAGGTCAGTAAAATAGAAATAGAAATTGTTAGTTTGTCTTCTTATCATATTGTATATACAATATAGCTTATTCAATTATTAATGTCAATACCGATTGTCATCCCGAGGGAGTATGTAATCAGACGACCGTGGGGATCCCGCGGGATTGCCACGCTTCGCCGATTACGGCTTCGCTCGCAATGACACTAGGATAATTTCTTTGAACCCAATTTAGCTGATTTTAATTGCTTCAAAATTACCGAATCAAAGGCATAATTCAGTTTCTTCTTTTCCTCAAACTTTTCACTGGCAAATCCGATTAAATTCTTAAGTAATTCCTCGAATTCCAACCCTGATGCTTTCCAAAGATGATGATACAGCGTGCCTGGAAGCGTATTTATCTCATTCGCATATACTTCTTTTGTTTCTTTGTTATACAAATAGTCAACCCGAGCAATTCCACTGCAACCGAATAATTTATAAATTTTCTTGGATAATTCTTTAATCTCATTTGTCGTTTTCTCATCCAATCTCGCTGGGATAACAATTCCATCCTGCGCATTTCCTAATTGCGCTCCGCCGTCCTTGAGATATTTCTCTTCGAAATCAAATAGTTCACTTCCAAAAACCGATTCCTGCAACTCAGAAGCTTGCAACTCGTTATTCCCAATCACACAGCAAGTCACATCCATTAAATTCTCCACACTTTCTTCAACTAAAATCTTATCATCATAATACAAACCCGCTTCAATGGCGAATTCCAATTCATTGCCTTCACTGTTTTTCACTTTAGTAATACCAATTGATGATCCCAAATGCACCGGCTTCACAAAAACAGGAAATTTCAATTCATTTTTTAAACGATTTAAAATTTCATTCTTATTATTCTCAAAATCAGACTTCAAAAAACTGATATATTTGGTCGTTTTGATATTGGCACTTTCATAAACTGCCTTGGTCAGTGCTTTATCGAGAGTTAGCGATGAGCTTATAACATTGCAACCCACATAAGGCACGCCAATTAATTCGAATACTCCCTGAATAGTGCCATCTTCACCATAAGCTCCATGGAAAGCCGGAAAAGCCAAATCAATCTCTATTTTTTTGCCAAATAATCCCTTTTTCACAAACACCATCTTGCCCTTGGTCTCGCTCAAATCCAAAAGATATTCGTACTTATCTTCAACCTCTTTGAGGTTATTATTCTCATCGGTAAAAAATTTCAAGCTTCCTAATTCTTCCCCAATCAACCACTTTCTTTCCTTGGTCAGATAAATTGGCGTGACACTGTGCCCCAATTTCTTAAGTCCGGAAATAATAAATTCACCCGTGATGATGGACACGTCATGCTCCGGACTGGAACTGCCAAAAAATACACCTATATTCATATTATTAAAATTAATTTTACAAGTATTGATCGCCCCAATCATTCTGGAACAAAATCACATCCCCCTTTTGCAAAACCTTATCCAATGACTTATGCGCCTCCTGTGCCGTATCGTACCAAATTATATTACTATTGGCAAAGCCGTTTTTGATAAGCGCGTGTTCAATATATGGCGTAACACTATTTCTGACCAAAAGCACCAAATCAACGCTATTGGCCAAATTCTTTCCAATTTCTTCATGTACTTCTTTGGCTTTGCTTCCCATCTCAACTAGCCCGGGAGTCAAATAAACCTTTCTATGCCCTTTAAACCGATCAAGTAGTTTGATGGCTTCTTTTACGCCATTGGGATTGCCATTATAACTATCATCAATCACAATCAAGCCATTAGGATTTACGATTGGCTCCAATCTATGGGAAATCGGTTTAAGCTTTTCCAGCCCTATGATCATATTTGTCCTCGGCTGACCCAATTCCTTGGCCACAATCATCACGGCCAGAGCCATGCCCCTAATATACTCGCCCAAAATTTTGCTTTTCACCCCAACCAAAATTTTGCCCTCATCGCAAATATTAAAATAACTCATCAAATCTTCTGTGGAAATTTTATAATCAGTTGTCTGAAAGCGGGATAAGCGATTATTCTCCGAACTATAGAAATATTTCTTTTTATCCCCCACGAAATTTGAGAAATTTTCTCGGACATTATGATCGTCTGCATTTAAAACCAAAACTCCGGACTCTTTTACTCCCTGAGCTAATTCAAAAACAGTTTCGATGCTAGTTTTTAAATTATGCAACCGCTCCAAATGACTTTCATTAACTCCGGTTATCACTCCGATATCAGGTCGTGCCATGTCGCAAATTTCCGCCACATCCCCCTTATAATGCTCTCCCATTTCAATAATTAGAATCTGCGTCTCTTGGTTTATTTCTGTTTCGATAAACTTAGCAATACCAATGGGGGTATTAACGCTATCCGGCGTAGCCGATACTTTGAAACTTTCACAAAGCGCTGATTTCAAAGCCTCCTTCATGCTGGTTTTGCCATAACTTCCGGCGATACCTATAACCTTCAAATTTGGCAGGCTACTAATTTTTATTCTTGCCTTAGCTACAATCTTATTTTTCAAATACAAATGAATAGGCGAGAGCAAAAAGACGCTAATACCATGAAAAATAAAATGAAAAAAGGTTAAAATTATCAAAGCCAAAACATAAATAACAATTGAAAGCCAGAAATTGTGAGTAAAATGCCAGACCCCCAAAGAAATAATCTTGGCGCCAAATAGATGAATAACAAGAGATAAAATCAGAATTACCTTGGCCTTGCCCGTCCAGACCAACTTGCTTCTCATGGACTTGGACGGAATAATACCTTTTTTCAGAATTAACTTGAAATACCTAAAAATCTCATAATTTTCTAATTGAAGAAGATAAAGTTGGTATTTAATAATATTAAACATGGATGAATTCTTTTATGTTTCTTGCGAATTCTGCCGGATTATCTGAAAAACTAAAATGTCCAGCATTTGGATAAACAATTAATTTAGAATTTTTAATCTTCTCATTTATAATTTTGGCAAATTCTAAAGGCGTATCCTTATCCTTAGCGCCCCAAATCAATAATGTTAGTGCAGAGATTTGTGAAAGATATGGAGTCAAATCTTCTCCTGTGACATTAACATAAATATTTTGTAATTCTGGCGTAGCCAGATAATCTTCCGAGCCGATGGCTTTATAAATCTTCTTCCTCAATGGTTGCATAAACTTGTTGGCAAAAAATGGTTTCAATATTTTGGCGCCAAGTTGCATAGCTGATTTTTTACCTTTCTCTGTAACTAACCCAGCACTATCAACCAGAATTAATTTGGCAACAAGCTCCGGATACATGGCTGATAATTTTATGCCCACTCTTCCGCCAAAAGAATGACCAACCATAATTACTTTTCCCAAGTCTAACTTCTTGATAAATTCTTCTACAATTTGAGCATAATCCGAAATATTATAATCTTTCGCCGGCACTGGCGAACCGCCAAATCCGGGGAAGTCCAGAGCATAGATATTATTGTCAATTCCATTTTCTCTCATCAATTCTATTGTCTTATTCCAGATAGAGCTATCCACTCTCCAACCATGAAGAAAAAGCAGGGGGGTGCCCTCTTTTCCTCTTAAATCTTCCAAATAACTAATTAATTGACCATTTATAACTATCTTTTTCATATTTATAGTATAAGCAAAAATGGACTTTTTATCAATGCATTAATCGCCACTTGACAACCATATTAATTAATTATATTATTAATCCATACCTATACCCCAGGTAGGGGTAATAACTACTAACCACAAAACCATGGACAAAAACAAAAGAGGGATGGCCTTAATTAACTTCAAAAAAGCCCAAAGCCATTTAGGCAACGTCATCGAGATGACCGAAAACGGCAAGTACTGCATCGACGTGATGCAACAAAACCTAGCCGTCATAGGATTACTTAAATCCGCACATCAACTGCTTATGGAAAACCACCTCAACTCCTGTTTCATCCATGCCATGTCCACCTCAAGTCAAGCCAAGAAGAATCAAATGATTGAGGAAATTCTCACGGTCAGTAAATTAGCCAATAAATAAAAAATATATGGCCAAGCAAACATTTTATATCAAAGGCATGCACTGTTCCTCGTGTGAAATACTAATTGAGAAGAAAAGTATAGAACTAAACAGCGTTAAGTCGGCTCATGTCTCGCTTTCCAAAAATATCTTGAGTGTAGAATCAGAAAATGATTTATCTACAGACAAATTAAACAACTTATTTAAGGATGACGGCTACTCTTTCTCTAATCAACCATTCAAAGAGGAAAAAAGCAGTCTTGTGGGACCAATAATTGCTGGCATTATCGCCATTATTATTTTTATTTTGATCAATAAATTAGGGCTTACTTCAATTATAAATATTAATTCCAACAGTTCCCTTCCGGCCTTCTTTGTCTTGGGAATTATTGCCGGCGTATCCAGCTGTGCGGCTCTTGTCGGCGGACTAATTTTGTCGCTATCCAAGCAATGGGCCAGCGTTTATGCCACTTCTGAAACATTTATAGAAAAATCTAAACCACACATCCTATTTAACATCGGAAGATTAATTTCTTTCACGTTTCTCGGATTAATTTTGGGGTTTATCGGAGAGAAAATACAATTAACCAGCTGGATTTCAACTATCTTGATTATTGCCATCTCCATAATCATGCTCATCCTGGCCTTGCAAATGCTGGGAATAAAATCTTTGAATAAATTGCGTTTCTCTCTGCCCAAAGGGCTTGCTTCGCGAGCTCTGGATAATTCCAAGGTCAATGGAATTTTCGTGCCATTTTTCATCGGCTTTCTAACTTTCCTGATTCCTTGCGGATTTACTCTCATGGCCGAAGGCATTGCCATTTTATCTGGCAATCCTCTGCGAGGCGCCATGATCATGCTTCTTTTTGCTTTGGGCACCATGATTCCACTGCTGGCCATTGGATTTTCCAGCACTAAATTAATAAATAATCTTAAATTATCTGATAAATTTATGAAGGCGGCGGGAATTCTAATTATCTTCTTCGTGGCTTATAATATTTATTTCACTTTTAATTTAAGCCAATATTTGGGAAACGATAATTCGGATAATAATGCTAATATCACCCAAAGCCAAACTCAAACGCAAAATGTCCAAGAGATTACTACTACTTACACCCTCAAAAACGACATAACGCCTAATACTTTTACTGTCAAAAAGGGTCAATCGGTTAAATTTATAGTCGATGCCCAAGACGATGGCTCTGGCTGTATGAGTACTATTATGATTCAAGATTTATACCCACATCCTCAAACTCTTCATAAGGGACAACAAATTACCATGGAATTTACACCGACAGAGGCGGGAACCTATTTGATAACTTGCGCCATGAATGTCCCGAGAGGAAAAATAATTGTAACCGAATAATATGAATAAAAAAATAAACTTATCAATTTCCGGCATGCACTGCGCTTCTTGCGCGGCCAACATCGAACATGAATTGAAAGGACATGACGGCATCAAATCAATTAATGTTAATTTTGCCAGTGAAAAATTAACCGTTGAATTCGACGAAAATAAAACTGATATTGGAAAAATAATTAAAGCTGTGGAGAAAACCGGATATCAAGCCAGTGAACCGTCAGAGCATGATGACGGCCATAAACATCACGCCAAGATTACACAAGCCAAAAATCAATTCATTATTGCTTTGATTTTGAGTCTGCCCATCTTCTACTTATCCATGGGCAAAATGATCGGACTCCCGCAGATTCCATTAAACGCCTCACTGGAAACACTAATTCAATTTATCTTAGCGACTGTAACAATAGCAATTTGTTTAAAAATTTGGATAATGGGTATAAGAAGCTTACTAAGATTGCGTCCAGATATGTATTCTTTGTTTTTCGTAGGCACAGCGGCCGCTTATTTCTACAGCTTGGTTCAAGCCATTAATTTCTGGCTTAAACCAACTGACATGATGCCTGCCATCTACTTTGAAAGCGCAGTATTTATATTGGTTTTTATTTCCTTGGGTTCATATTTAGAAGCTTTGACCAAAGGACGCGCTAATGACACAATTAAAAAGCTTATTGGTCTTGCGCCAAATGAAGCCAATATTATCAGAGATGGTAAAGAGATGAAAGTAAGCGCTAGGCAAGTAAAAATAGGCGACATCGTGCTGGTCAAACCCGGAGAAAAAATTCCTGTTGATGGTACAATCATAGAAGGATATTCGTCGGTTGATGAAAAAATGATTACCGGTGAAGGAATTCCAACAGAGAAAAAAATCGGCGACAAGGTTATTGGAGCAACCATTAACAAAACTGGTGTCCTAAAATTCAAAGCTGAAAAAGTCGGTTCGGACACGGTCTTTGCTCAAATAATTAAAACCGTCGATGACGCCATGGGTTCAAAAGCCCCCATCCAGCTTTTGGCGGACAAAGTAGCGCTCTATTTCGTGCCTACGGTCATAGGAATTGCCATTCTATCTGGATGTGTTTGGCTACTAACCGGACAACCACTGCCATTAGCCATGAATGCTTTTGTGGCCGTTCTTATAATCGCCTGCCCCTGCGCTTT
Organism: Candidatus Buchananbacteria bacterium; assembly: GCA_903863425.1. Classification (GTDB taxonomy): domain Bacteria; phylum Patescibacteriota; class Patescibacteriia; order 2-01-FULL-39-33; family 2-01-FULL-39-33; genus CAIPBY01. The sequence goes on from CAIPBY010000018.1 coordinate 15,339, forward strand.
GGGATTAGCCACGCCTACAGCAGTTATGATGGGCGCTGGACTAGCTGCCCAAAATGGCATACTGATTAAGAATGCCAAATCATTAGAGATCGCCCACAAAGCCAATATAGTAGTTTTCGACAAGACTGGCACACTCACCAAGGGCGAACCAGCTTTGACTGATATAATATCAGTCAAAGAATTTAATTCTTTAGATAATTTTTCCGCCAGAGGCGGATCCGCCTGTGGCGGACAATTTTCAAACAATGAAAAAATTTCAGACCAGAATTGTTTGTTTATTTTGCAAATCGCCGCATCATTAGAAAAATTATCAGAGCATTCATTGGCTGAAGCAATTATAAACTGTGCAAACAATCAGGATATCAATATTTTAAAAGTGGAAAATTTCCTTGCTGTTGTTGGATATGGAATTAAAGGCAAAATAAATGGCCTAGAATATTATTTTGGAAATAGAAATCTAATTATTAATGAAGCAAAATTAAAAATAGACTTTATCGAAAGTGAAATTAAAAAACTCGAGGAAAATGGCAAAACAGTTATGATTTTAAGTTCCCAAAATAAAATTATGGGTATTATCGCCGTAGCTGATACCATTAAGGAAAGTGCCATGGATACTGTTAGAGAGCTACAAAAAAGAAAGCTGGAAGTTTATATGCTTACGGGCGATAACGCTACCACAGCGCAAGCCATAGCCTTACAATCTGGTATTAAAAATGTACTAGCCGAGGTTTTACCAAAAGAAAAATCAAACAAGATAATAACTCTGCAAGCCGAAGGGAATATTGTAATTGCCATAGGCGACGGCATCAACGACGCTCCTATGCTGGCTCAGGCTGACCTAGGCATCGCCCTAGGATCAGGCACGGATATTGCCATGGAAACAGGAGATATCGTGCTCATGAAGGATAATTTAATGATGGTGGTCAAAGCCATTAATTTAAGTAGCTATACCTTGAAAAAAATCAAACAAAATCTTTTCTGGGCTTTCGCTTACAACATTATCGGGATACCTATTGCGGCCGGCATCATTTATCCTTTAACTGGCTGGCTGCTTAATCCCTCGATTGCCGCAGCGGCCATGGCCTTTTCATCAGTAAGCGTAATTTTAAACGCTCTATCTATGAAAAGATACAGGATATAATTCACTCCAAAATTTAAAAACCAAAAGAGTCTCAATTTTCATTGAGACTCTTTTTATTTGGATCGCTTAAACTTATTTAACTAATGGATATTTGGCTAGTAAGTCATCAGTAATATCTACTACTGCCTTCTTATACTTCTTTAATTCAGCTAAGGTGGCAACATATGACTTAACCAGCTTTCTATTTACCGTCTTAATAATATAAACTCTTCCATCACTGCCTCGAACTAGCATACCTGAAGTAACTACTGGATTAATAATATAATTTAAGGCATTGATATATTCTCTAGTCGCAGAATCAAGAACTCCTGTGGCAGGAAGCCCAACTGCTGTCTGATATTCTTTCAAAGCACTTTCCGTAAGCCGGCCAAAATACTTAGTAACACCATTCTTAGCTAAGGCTTTGGCATTCTTACCCTTGTTTTGTGCGATTAAAAATCTCTGCAATAGATTTACATCCAAGTTTTGTGCTTTATATTTTAAATCTTTTTTAAATTTGATTCCTCGAGATATTTTGGCGACAACACCTGTCTGCGATGATCCATCTGATCCGATTACTGTTGAGGCTGGGGAAGTTAAAGGAACCGTACTTGTCGAAACTGGGTAAAAGAAGGTACCACCGCCGCCCGATGAAGTGTGTGGCGCAGTATACGTAGCCGTAGCAAAATCTGACAATTGAGTGGTCTCAAATTCACAGATACCATCAGCAACAACGCAGGTCGTGAGCAATTCCCAATCTCCACCAGGAGTCTTATGCATAACTCTAAGAGTGGTATCATCATATTCCGACCCCACATCAATACGAATAGTAATAGCCGGATCAACCGTTATTCCCATAGTTGCATAGCCGAATTGTATTGCTCCGCCCTCCATTGAGTATCCCGTCGGTAAACCGCTGACAGTAATGCCATCCGAACCGGTAAAATTTATATCAGCTACACTAAGAGGATCACCATCCAAAGTGAAAGTGGTGCCAGAAGCAATCTCTGCCTCTCCTATATCTCCAATAGCTAATATAAGTGGGGCATTAAAGGTAAGCCCGGTGAAAGTTGTGCTTCCTGGACTTACATCCAAACCATCAACTGAAATTTGTCCACCCAATATCAAATCAGTTACATCATCTACTGTAGCTTCATATTCACTAGTTGTTGCGTTATAAGTAACTGAATCGCTCTTATATCCAAATCCATAGCCATAGCCATAAACATCTGCAGCATCTCCGGTTAGTCTATGGCCGGCCACTGCCCCACTATCCCAGCCAAATCCCAATCCATAACCATAACCATAACCATATCCCTCACCAGTGTCTCCGGTTATTCTCATAAACTGAGCCCAAATACCTGAACCAAAAATAAGAGCTATAGCCACCATAATTATTATCAGGGGAATAGCCTTAGTAATTGCTTTTTCTTTGCGGAAATAATCTTGC
>CAIPBY010000019.1 GCA_903863425.1 Candidatus Buchananbacteria bacterium
ATAATTTAATTAATTGGCTCGTAGCTATTGACAAATATTTCGATATGTGCTATACTGTTATGTTGAGTATGAATCGAGGGTTTCTGAGTGAGCGGTAGAGTAGTTATCTATTTTATACTGCTCTCTCAGAAGACCTTGAAAATTTAGTGGATTGTCCGCGCAATTGATGCGAAAAGGCGTAAGCTTGTCTGCTCCTATGAGCACAGCTGAGCAAGTATGGCTAGAAATTATTTTACAGCCATTTAACTTCCTCAAGTCTATTCGTATCATTGTGTGGATAAATTTCTGGATAACCGCCCAGCTCCCCTGAGTCCCCCCGCTCAGGCCCTGGCAATTCGGATCGTCACCAAGTTGCACTCGTGCAACCGTGGCAGTTTACCACACAAATGCAGTCCGCATAGTCTTTGCGGCAGTTGGTGACCTTCCCATGTCACTTCACAAAGCTATGCGGCTGCATTACCCTCCAAATCGCGCAGGTTAGAAATTAATCTGCGCACCCTCCTTAGCAAATAATTAATCCAATTATTTTTTAAGGAGGGATTTATTTTATATAATTTTTAAATCAAATATTTAATGATTACTTCCGTCATTTTAATCATGATCCTAGCCAAATTAATTTCCATAAATAAGAAATTAGGCAAGGACAACTCTAAGTCAGAAAAGATAAATTGACTTATCCACAATTAGATGCAAAAATTCATTGCGTTTATTTTTTAACGGTGTATAATTTTGTAATAGGGAAGGAAATAATACTAAATTATTTTCGATCACACTTTCCTAAAATGAATTTTTTTAGGATTATATTTTCCTAAGTGTGGTTTCCAATAATTTGGTTTTCCCTTCTCTAAATCCCGCTAAATGGCGGGATTTTATATTGGGAAAGTTTGTGTTATAATGGCACTAGAAAATATATGACCCTCAAGCAATTAATTATCATAATAAGTATTGCCACTGCCATTTGCTGGCTGACTTTCGTCATGGTTTTGTTCCAAGTTGATCCAGAAAGCGGGGGACTCTTGGGATTTGGATTGTTCTATGCCAGTTTGTTTTTCTCACTGTTGGGAAGTTTTTTCTTGCTCACTTTTGCCGTAAGAAGGATATTTAATAAGTTAGAGTTGGAATATAGGGTGGTAGCCACGTCGTTTCGCCAATCATTTTCTTTTGCGGTTTTAATCGATTTGATTCTTTTTCTGCAAAGCAAGAATCTGCTCACTTGGTGGAATTTGGTTTTTGTAATTCTGGCTTTGACCATAATCGAGTTTTTCTTTGTGTCGTATAAGGGAAGTAGTTACTAGAATTCTTTTTCTTTATCTCAAACCCACCTTTTTAAAAAGGTGGGGCTAAAACGCAAGCGTACAAAATCATGGCCAATTTTCCCTGCACTCACTAAGGCACATGCGCTCCTGCTGGAGCTATATGTGCCTTTTAACGCTCGTGCTTAGGAAAAAATTAGCACAATATTTTGTAATGCTTGCATGGGTGCGGGTGCTGATGCGAGTGCGAATGCAGGAAAATTTGACTCTTAGAGTCAAATTGAGCTATAATTATTTCATTATGAAGACAAAACTATCTAATTTAAAAGAGCAATTTGATGCCGAAAAGGAGTCAATCAAGACCCTAGTTGATTTAGAATCGGCAGAAAACAAATATCTTGGCAGAAAATCCGGGTTACTTACAGAAATTATGAAAGGGCTCAAAGAGTTTGCCCGCGAAGAGGTTGCGGAAATAGGTATTCTGGCCAACGAAACAAAAAACTATATTGTAGGTGAATTGGGGTCGATAAAGAATAAATTATCAGACGGTGAAGAAGGTAACTTTTTTGATTACAGTTTGCCTGGCAATAAACCGGAAGAAGGCCATTTGCATATGGTTTCCCAAGCCATTGAAGAAATTGCCGATATTTTCAAAGGTATTGGATTTCAGAGAGAACGCTATCCCGAAGTGGAATGGGACTATTATGCATTTGAAACTTTGAATATGCCTGGCGATCATCCTGCTCGTGATGATTGGGAAACATTTTTCATCGACAAAGAACCAGTCAAGATGTCCGCC
>CAIPBY010000020.1 GCA_903863425.1 Candidatus Buchananbacteria bacterium
AAATAAAATATTTAAAAAATTAGTTAAGAAATACGGACTAAATTGCCAGTTAATACTTCATCACGATTGTAGTAAGCTGAAAAAGTTTGATGTAGATCATATTATTCCTCTTTCTTCCAATGAATTAAATAAGAAGTTAAGGAGCATGAAGCCGAAAAATGGCAAGAAAGTGTCCTCACAAAGTTTTGGCTCTAATAATGAAGATAATCTAATTTTATCCTGCAGTCGTTGCAATGCCTATAAGAAGCATAGGATTATTATGCCTAGAAACATTTGAATTAAATAATAATTAATTAAATTAATAATATGGCCGCAGATCCACAACTAATTGAAACCACTAGATCCTTTGCTCGAATAATAGCAATCTATGCAAGTATTGCCGTCTTAATTGGCGGTTCAATTGCCATAGTATTGGGATTAGTTGTCAGGCGTCTTGGGAATAAAGCGGAGCAAATGGGGAAATCTTTCAGAGACAAAAGAGAAAGACGCAAGAAATAATAAAGTTACTTTATATGGCAGACGAAGGAGAAATTTTATTAGAAGATACGGCATTAATCATTGCTGATGCTATTGTTTCATCAATACCACTGCTTAATCTGGCATGGAATTTATCAAAAGCATTATTAGAATCAGGAATGAAATTAAGACAACAAAGAGCACTGGAATGGGTAGAAATGGTTAGAGATAATCCAACATATTTCACCGAAGCTGTTTTATCTGATGAGTGTTTCCAAGACGGTTTCGTTTATATGTTAGAAAACTATATTATTGAAAGAAGTGAGCATAAAAGAAAGATTACTAGAAATATTTTTTTAGACTTTGCAGAATCGGATAATTTGGAGAATTTTCTGCTTGAAAAGTTTAGCCATACCCTAAGCCAACTGGAGTATAAGGATATAGAAGTTTTAAAATTTGTCAATGAGAAATGGGGCATCGCTGGACATGATCGCCCTTCACCATTGAAGCTAAGAGGGCCCTACCAAATATATGACAATAGAGACACAAATGTTGAAAATATTCATAATTTAATCAATCTAGGAATACTAATGAATGACAGTGGGGCCAGATTAGGACCAATTACCGCACCGTTTGTCAATATAACCGAATTTGGTGAAAAATTTATTGGATATATAACTTAATTACCAAAAAACATTATTATGCCATTTAAAAAAGATCACATTAGAAGAAAAAATAAAAATCTTAAGTAAAACAGGGTAAATATGCATGGGATAGATTATAGTTATGAAGTAAAATACTTAAAGTGATATAATATAGGAAAATAAAGGTGAAATAGCTTATTTTGGCACATGTTTTGACAAAAAAATAATTTTATGCAAATCGAATCAAAACAACAAATTTTGGAACGGCGGAAAGAGATTGAGCAGGAGCTCATTGATATGCTCGAAGAGACCGAGAGTGACTTTACTTTAGATCATATTCGGGATGTCATTTTCCACGAAGAGGACAACGACGACATGATGAAAGTCGTGGCTATGTTTGATCGTGGCGGAGATGCTTCGGAATTGAGCAATATTCTTGAATTGGTAACCGACGCATGGAATTATTTTCCGCATAAAATTATTGGCGGTTTGTCGCCGATGGAGCAAATATTAAAACAGTCAAAATCAGATGGTCATTGATGAGACAAACAAATATTCGGCGTTAGTGGGGATCGTCCCAAGAAAAAATTTATGGGCGATAATCCAAGAACAGAAATGGTATCACATTCCAATTGAATCGGCACCGAAGGATGCAGAATTAGCTAAGTATTTAGGTTTTTACTTTTTTGATGCTTTTGGCGAGGATCTGTGCTATCAAATAAAATATTACGCCAAAGTCAGGGCAGTGACCGTGGTAAAAAGAATAGAGCTTTTTCCGCAAGAGCCGGAACATGCCAGAGCGAATAAAGATTATTTACAGTTTCATTTGGGAAAAATTGAAGAATTGCCAAAATCTATTCCCAGCAACGGGCAAAGAAGAATAATCCATATTATGACTAGTTATGAGAAATTATTAAAGGCAAAGGAAATTAATGATCTATATAACACTAGTCCGCTGGAAGATATGATGTATTCGGAAATGAAAAATCGGAATATGGCGGCTGAAAGGCAATATTATATTAAAGTTGGTGAAAAAGAATATTATTGTTTGGATTTTGGAATATTCTGTCAAAAGGGCAATATAAATATAGAATGCGATGGTGAAAAATATCACACCTTGCCGGAAGCGTTAACCAAAGATAGAGAACGGAATAATGAATTAACCAGCCGCGGTTGGCAGGTACTAAGATTCAGTGGTAAGGAGATTAATCAATCAATGGATAGTTGTTTTGTAAAAATCAACAGAACAATAAAAAACTTGGGAGGGATCTCAAAATCAGTAGCCGATTAAAAAATGAATTTTAAAAATAAAAAAATAGGAATATGGTTATTCCTATTTTTTCAATCCATGGATTATCTATCTACCTAACTGGAGTTGTTTTTAAAATTTTATCTTTGCTTAAAATTGCCGGTAAGCTAATTGTAAAAGTCGTGCCCTTGCCTTCTTCGCTCTGAACGCTCACTTGACCGCCCTTGTGGGCTTCAATAATTTTTTTAACAATAAATAGGCCCAGTCCTGAACCGTCTGCATACATATTTACTGCATTGGTGGCGCGAGCAAATTTATCAAACATCTTCTTTTGGTCATTGGCTGGGATGCCGATCCCGGAGTCTTGAATTTTTATAATTATATTTTTAGCTTCTTGAGATAAAGAAATCTTTACAAATCCCTTTTGCGTATATTTAATGGCATTATCTACTAGATTATAAATAGCCTGTTCTAAAAACTCTCCACTGGTCATCACCTTAGGCAATTTTTGTTTCGGCGCCTCAATAGTCATCTGCACATTTTTAGCATTGGCTTGGCCAAGTAATTGCTCACTGACTGATTTAATAATATCTTCAATTTGTTCAGGATGAGAGGTTTTGGAATCAATCTTGAATTCATCTGTATCCATCTCTGATGCTCGTAAAATATCACTTATGATCGCATTTAGCTTATCTGCTTTGACTGCGATATTATGGAAGAATTTTTTGCGCTCAACTTCCGGCAATTTTTCCATACTGCCTTCTTCAAACATGGAAATTGTCCCTCGAATTACCGAGATAGGTGTTTTAAGCTGATGAGAGGCGATATCTAAAAATTCTGTACGCATTTGGAGTAGCTTCTCGAGATGGACATTTTTAGTCTTTAAATCCGTAGCTAATTTTTCTATCTGCTTTCTACTTTTTACTTCCAAAAGAACAGAGCGAACCAATAATACCGCCAAGACTAAAGAGAAAAGAAAGATAAACACTTTTATCGCAAACTGTGTTGTGGAATTTGTTGCAGAATTAAAAGTGAAAATTCCGATTAAAGAAGATCCAACCAATAAAATTGATAGCACTTCTGATGTTATAACTTTAATGTTCATTAACTGATGCCTGATTATGGCATAAGCTGTAAAAAATATAAAAAACATCATCCCGTAAATTCCAATTCTCAGAAATTCTAGAGAGAGCACATCTGATAAAAAAAGATTAATTATCAAGGCGATACCAGCGGAGATACTACAACCAATTAAAACATATATTATTTGAATCCTTTCGATTCCTTTTAGACGAAATAGTTTGTATATCAAGTTTCCGAATCCACTAATAAAAAATATGAGTATTACTCCTGCATATATTGGCCATAAGCTACCATTTTGAAAGCTGATAATGCCTTCAGAAAAATTGATATTTTTAATTATTAAGTCAGTGAATGATAATAGGGCTAATATTATTGAAGAAGAATATAATATTAATTTAAGATAGCGTGGTGTTTTCTTGCTACTTTGAGGGAAATTAAAGCAAAACAATATCAACATGCAATAACCCATAATGGCTGAAGCAAAATCAATTCTTAATAATATAGACGAAATAGAAGAATTGAAATTTCCATTCTCAAAAAAGTTACTTAGTTGCCAAATAGCTATCCAAAAGGTCATCATTAAGAAAATTCTAGAAAGATAACTTTTAAAATTATTTACAAAAACAACCACTCCCAAAGAAATGGTCAAAAATGAAATCAAAATTATTATTAATAATCCAACCATAGATTATAGTAGACACATTTATTATATCATAATTTATGTAATAAAATAAAATAAAAAAAGGGGCAAGACGCTAATCCTGCTCCCTCATGCTAACATCCTCATGTACGTGAGGAAGGGTTTCTGTCAAACCCCAATAATCTTATGACCCCAGCGTGCCAGAAACCATGCCGCCAACCGCTGGAACAGACGTCCGCCTCTGTTGTAGAACGGGTTGCCCTGATATACAAGCACGCCGTAATCGCAAGATGGCGGATCGTTTTCGTAGTTGGGCAACAAGCAAATCTGCCTAAATCCGTCGCCCTCGTAAAGACGAAGCTCCGGATCAAACAATTTGCCGTCCTCTCTCCGTAGTTGGACATACTGCTCCGGGCTGTACCGATCTTTGACGTCCGCATAGCCTGGCATTCGACTGCCAAGCATGCATCCTCTTCTGTTGTAACCCACGCCGATAGCCCAAGTCGCAAAGAAAAGTCTCGTCGCTATTCCCATATTCTGGTACCTCGGGGATACACTCATCCCCACACCAAAGATATAGGCGCCGTCAATCAAGTGACTCTTGCGAATCGTACCGCAGTCCGTCATCTCATCCCAGCTCGAAGCCTTGGGATTCTCCAGGTCGTAATTGATGAACTGGAGAGAGAGATAGCCGACTATTTCTCCGTTGGACAACGTAACTACAAAGCTTCCTTCGGGAAACGTTTGAATACGAGATTCAACCTTTTCCCGATTGGCTGGGAAAAAAGGCCAAGTCTCTTGTTCCAGATCCAGGATACCATTGACGTCGTCCAAGGTGGCATTGCGGACAAGCACTTCCACCTTAATCCGTTTCTTGTGTTTTACACGTATCATCGTTCTATCCTCCATCCAGTGTTGGAAAGTTCAAGGTTTATTATTGCTTTATTGCAATGCTTGATTATACCACAAGATATTTATATTGTCAATGATTGACAATGCTTATCTTTTATGTTATTATAGTATGAATCCCAAAACAAAAACTTCCCTTAAAAGGGGAAAGGAGGCATAAATGGCGGATTTTTCGTACATTAAAAGGGAATTTGATCCTACACTGGGTAGGATTACGACAAAATGGATATTGGAGCTCCCCGGAGCCGGTTGTCAGTGGTTCAAAAAGACCGGCGGATGTACGATGTGTGGCTTCAGTCAAGCCACGCAAAAGTACACTCTTGGCGGTCGGTTGTGGCCTCATTGGTTCTTTATGGTGCTTTTCTACTACGCCTACTGGCTGGTCAGAAAATCTCACCCTGAAGTGCTGGTGATCTACAACGGCGGGAGCTTCCTCTGTGATAAGGAAATTCCGGCCAAGACACAACTGGCGATCATAAAATTTGCACGCCGGCATCACCTGATTCAAAAAGTGATGGTGGAGACACGGGCAGAGTTTGTCAGTGAGAAGAAGTTGACGCTCTACCGCGATGCTCTGGGTGATAGTAAGTATCTGGAGATTGCCATCGGCCTTGAATCGGCAGATGACTACATTCGCAATACCATCCTGGGGAAAGGCATGAGCAGGCAGATATTCGAGCGAGCGATTGCGATTTGCAAAGAGCCTGGTGTTCTGACATTCGCCTATGTCTTCCTTAAACCGGAAGGATTAACGGAAGAAGAGGCGATTGAAGATGCCGTAGCAACCATTCGCTACTGCCACGGACTTGGCGTCAATGAGGTTGCCCTCTCCTGCGCTTTCGTGCAGGAAGGCACGTCACTCTGCCAGAGTTACCGCAAAGGCAATTTTCAACCGCCTAAGCTGTGGAGCGTCATCAAGGTGGTGGAGAGCACCGGCCTTCTTATGTCAGTAGCTATCGGTGGTTTCAGTGATGAGCCACCGCCCATCGCCGTTCCCAGCAACTGTCCTGACTGCAATCAGGTCGTCATGGCAGCCATCCAAACCTACCGCGAGAATCATCAACTCTCGGCATTCGATGGCCTACAATGCGACTGCAAGTAGTCCGCCCCTTTCCAACACGAAGCTCCGATACCGTTCAACCCGGTCCGGAGCTTCTTAATTTTGTAAAACATTATATAAATAAAAAACGAGGATCAGGACGTACCCAATCCTCGCGTAACAGTGATATAGGCAAATATCACCAAGCGATACAGACATCGATCATGTGCCCACTGGAACTTCCCCAATAGTGATCCATTTCTATGGGGTTTGCCAGATAGGCGTAATCAATGTAGATATTTTTCTTCTTTCCCAGAACTACTCCTACTCCCGCCGTTGGTGCTCCGTTGAGGCATCCCGCCCGCAAGCAGAAGCGCTCGTTCAGATATTGTTCTGCTCCGTAGAAAATCTTGCTGGCCCAGGCAGTTTCTCCAGGAGAGCGATCAATCTTCATGCCCAGCCACTCAACTCCGATAGTGCCTCCTTTCCACGGTTGCACTGCCATTCCCAATCTCAAGACATTGGTCATGACATGAGATGTGGTTGTGAATCCGAGTTCGGTCTGTTTGTCTTTCTCAGCCGATATATTCCATGTCCCGGCAAGTATTAACTTCTCATCAAGCAGTTTCCAAAACAGACCCAATGATCCAGCACCCTTGACCTTGCCTTCCGCAGAGCCAAGTCTGAGCGATCCCACTTTGGATTCCAGTTCAAACTTAGATTCAGGAAAAACAGACATCCCAACCGACAGTGTATCAGTGAGCTTGAAGCCGTAACTGATTTCTAAGCTCTCCGCCGTGAAAGCATTAGGATCGAGGATGCTTTTTGACCCTCTCGAAATTGTGTCTACTTGGTAGTAGTTCAACTTGAGAGCCCCTTGGCCAAGTCTTATTGAAGCATTACCAGCTTTAATGGCTAGCGTCGGCCCGTGAGACAGGTTTATTAAGTATCCTTGACCCAGAACGCTCTTGTTGAATTCCGTATCAACGACCAAAGCGTTTTGAGCCGGATTCGTTCCTGTCCCTGCCGGCATGGTGATGTTTAATCCTCCCATTCCCGCACCGTCAGTTGAGACCGGTACCGCCTGCATAGTCTTAATCAACGCTGAATCAAAATCAGCCCGAGCTATGCCAGCGAGTAGCATGCATAAAACCGCTGTTATTCTCATTTCGAAAGCTCCTAAGGTTATCGCACTATGTGCGCCTAAATTTTTATGTACGAAGAGATATTCTACCACTAAAACAGTATTTTTGTCAATGTGTGTAGTTTAATTGACTTTTTAGTCAAAAAATTGTAAATTATCTTTAATAAGCCAATTTAAAATAACATGGATTTGCAAGAAAGTGAAAAAATAATAAAAGTTGATACCCTAATACTTGGAGGTGGTATATCTGGGGTTTTTATTGGTGTAGAATTTCTACAAAAAGGCCTGCATGATTTTTTAATATTAGAAAAAGAAGAACTGTCAGGCGGCTTATGCCGCTCTTTTAAAATAGGTAACTTATACTACGACGCTGGCGCTCACGCCCTGCACAAAAAAGCCATTGAGTCGTCAGAAAAACTTCAAAAAATTATTGACATTAATGAGCTATATTGTCAAAAAAGAAATGCCAGCGTATTTATTTTTGAAAGATTTATTCCCCACCCTCTTCAATTGCATTTATTTTATGCGCCATTATGGGTTAGATTTAAATGTTTTATGAGTTATTTAGTTCGTCCAAGAATAGCATCAAATGATTTGCTTAATTGGCTCCAAACAAAATTTGGAAAGCAGGTATGTAAATACTTTTTATTCCCTTACAATGAAAAAGTTTGGAAAACAAATCTAAAAAACATTTCAGTCAATTGGGTAAGCAGAGTGTCATCGGGCTCATCAAAATTTTTGAAAGGGTTATTTTTTAGCGGAGATCAAAATTATAATTCAAATGAGTATGTTTGTTATCCGAATATTGGAGGATTCGAGAATTTATTTTTAGGTAGTATTGAAAAAATCCATGACAATCTCGTAGTCAACAGCGAAGTGACAAATATTGATCTCGATAAAAAAGAAGCAACGACGAGAGATGGAAAAACTTATCAATATAGGAAGCTTGTATCGACATTGCCGGTAGATTTACTTGTAAAAAAATTAATAACCAAAAAGAACGACGAAATAATTACTTTGGTCGATCAATTAGAAAAAGTTTCTACTTGCCTCGTCACTTTTTTAACTACGAAGCATTCGACATCACTGCAAAGAATTTATGTTCCCGATAAAAAATATTTAGTTCAGCGAGTGATAATTAATTCAAATTCTAGTCAATATCTAAAAAAACAAAATGAATCTATTTTCTCTCTTGAAATTTCCTATAAAGATAAAAACGATTTGCCGTCAGAAATAGCCATTTTATGTAACTGCAAGGAATTGTTAAAAGATTTGGACATGATTAGAGAAGACAATGATGTGAAAGAATATAAAATTGATTTTTTTGAATACATGTATCCCACACAAACGATTAATTTAGAGAACATAATTTTGGAAGTTAAAAGATATCTTGAGGACTATGATTGCTACACGATTGGTCGTTTTGGTTCGTGGAATTACGCCAATATTGATGGTATACTTAATGAAGTAACGGAACTTATTAATCAAAAATTTTAAACTATTATTTAATATGACAATTAATACCGACTTAAAAAAAATCAATGAATTATTATCTCGCGGCGTTGAGGAGGTTATTGATAAAAGCCAGCTTGAGAAAAAATTGAAAAGTGGTAAGCAGTTACGGATTAAATTAGGAATTGATCCAACGAGCCCCAATATTCATATTGGCCGGGCTGTGCCCTTATTTAAGCTCCGAGATTTTCAAGAACTTGGGCATAAAATAGTTTTAATTATCGGCGACTTTACCGGTGTTATTGGTGACACTTCTGATAAAGATAGTGAACGGCCGATGTTGACCGAAGAGGAGGTTAAACAAAATCTTTCGAGCTATGTTCAGCAGGCCGAAAAAGTTATTGACATAAAAAAATGTGAAGTCCATTACAATAGTGAATGGTTGAGTAAATTAGGTTACTACGAAATCGGCAGGCAGGCAGATGTATTTTCTCTTAATGAGTTCATTTCCAGGGAAAATATCAGAAAGAGGTTAGATGCCGGTAAGCACATATCCTTAAGAGAGTTGCTCTATCCTTTGATGCAGGGATATGACTCGGTAGCGATTAAGGCGGACGTGGAGATTGGCGGCACCGATCAACGATTTAATTTATTGGCTGGTCGAGAATTGCAACGCTACTACAAGCAAGCACCGCAAGACATCATAACCAATCCGCTAATTGAGGGGCTGGATGGACGAAAAATGAGTTCAAGTTGGGGTAACACTATTAATCTTTTTGATTCTGCCAATGAAATGTTTGGCAAGGTTATGTCCCTTAAAGATGAATTGATTATCAAATATTTTATTCTAACAACCAGAGTAAGCATGTCTGAAATTGAAAAATACCAAAAAGAATTGACGAGTGGCAACCCTCGGGATTACAAGATTAAATTGGCTTTTGAAATTGTCCGATTTTATCACTCGGAAAATGATGCTAGAGAAGCTCAGGAATATTTTATAAAGACGTTTAGCAAAAAAGAAACTCCAGAGACTATGCCAGTAATTAGTCCAAGTAACTACGATATTTTAACCGCTTTGGTTGAATCAGGGCTTTCTCCGACTAAATCCGAGGCTCGGCGCTTAATCGAACAAAAGGGAGTCAAGCTTAATGAAGTCGTGGTGGATGATATTAAAAAGACAATACAAAAAGACGACATTATACAGAAAGGCAAGAGATTCTTTGTCAAAATTATTTAAATTAAAAATATATGAAACAAAGATTAAAATTAAATAAGTATTTTCTCGATCCAAGTAATGACAGTTGTGATGAGCTTATAAATCAAATTAAGGTGCTTGACGGATCAATTAAAAAATTGGGTAAGGCTAATCAGGCCAGAATACCTGGCGTAGTTTCTGAGAAGTATGAAAATTATTTGAAAAAATCGTCAATTCCAGAAAAGAATCAGAATCCGGAAAAAGTAATGAAAGATATTTCGCAACTTTTTAAAGGGGCGGTTAGGTGGCATCATCCAGGAACGATGATTAATATTACGCCGCCGCCGTTGATACCGGCGATTGCAGCTACGACAATGACAATGTTGTTTAATCCAAATTTGGCGATTGACATTTCATGCGGTGGTTTGAGCGTTACTGAATTGGAGGTTGTAAAACACATGGCGACATTGGTGAATTGGGATTGGAGAAAAGCATTCGGTGTCTTTACTTTTGGTGGCAAAGGAACTAATTTATACGCTGTCAAGGCTGCTTTGAATAAGTGTTACCCCGATTTTAAGGAAAAAGGAGTGCATGGTAAGATTGCCATAACATCGACTGAACAAGGCCATCCTTGTCATATTGAAGTTTGTGATTGGCTAGGACTGGGCAGATCAAGTTGTCTTAGGTTGCCATTGGACGCCTCAGGAAGAATTGATGTGGTGAAAGCGGAAAAGATAATGTCAGCATTTATTAAAGACGGGGGCGAGATACCCTGCATGATAGTAAACGGCGGGACGACTTTGCACAACACTATCAATGGCAAACAGGAATCATTTAAAGTCTGGGAGAATCCTGATTTTATTCTGCTTTTAGTGCCAAAGTCTATCAATTCTGGTCATGTTATTCTAATACCCAAGATTCATGTTGATTACATCTTTGATCTGAAAGAACTCCTATATAGTCGAATATTCATCATGGCCAAGAAAATTAGTCTAACCTTGAAGAAAATAACCAAGTTCAAGCGTATTGGATTAGCTATTGAAGGATTTGGCGTCCGCCATGTTCATATTCATTTAGTGCCAGTCAACGAGGGCAATGAACTTAACCCCCTGAGAGCCAAGAAGATACCAACAGATAAATTACAGCAAATGCAAATTAAGTTTTCGAAAGAATTTAAAAAATTAAAATAGCATTATGAAATTCCAATACTTAAGGAGATGAAATTATGAACAAAATACTCAAAAAGCACTTTACAGCATCTGCCATAATAATTAAGGAAGGTAAAGTTCTTTTGGTCTATCATAAAAAGTTGAATGTCTGGCTATATCCTGGTGGGCACGTCGAGGAAAACGAAACTCCAGATGAGACCGTTGTCAGGGAGGTAATGGAGGAGACTGGCCTATCTGTAGAAATCATCGGCGAGAAAGATGAAAATCTTGCTGATGTGACTGCAGATGTTTCTATTCTACATCAGCCTTATGCTGTACTATGTGAACTTGTTGGTGATCATTATCATAATGATATGATATATTTGTGCAAAATTGAAAAAGAAGAAATTGAACAAATGAAATATGATGTGCGAGAGTCAGAAGCAATAAGATTTTTCAGTCCGCAGGAATTGGACGGGGTTAAGATTTTTTCAAACCTTAAGGCGCTTTTGATTAAGGTCTTGAATGAAGCTCATTAATTATTGTTTTTGATGTTATAAATTTATTTATGCAAAAAATACTCAAAACTGCTGTCTCCGCCGGAGGAGTAATTGTAAAGAATGAAAATGGCTTATATTCAATCCTGCTCTTGAGAGATACTCGCTATCCCGAATGGTATTTTGCGAAAGGCCATGTTGAGCTCGGTGAAACATTGGAGCAGGCCGTTCTGCGTGAAATAGCTGAGGAAGCAGGGTTGCATCATCTTAAAATTTATTGTTTACTCGGTTCTTATGAGCGTTTTGTGGAGAAAGCCAATGAAAATAAAATAATTCATTATTTTCTTATGTCGCCTACGCAAGACGAGGAGCCTTCAGAACCAGAAAATAAATATGTGGAATTAAAATGGTTTCCGTTAGAAGAATTGCCGATTATGTATATACCTGAACAAAGAGATGTTGTTGAAAAGAATATAGAGAAAATAAAGCGATCTATCTCTTCATACGGAAATAGTAATGGAAAAAATATTATAAGCAAATAAAGTATGGAATACATCGTCACTAAAAAGAATCAAAAGATTGATAACTTTCTGAAGAAGACCAAGAAAGAATTAGATGCATTTTTTGGCTTTGAAGTTAGGGAGCCAGCCGTCTTACTGCTAACTTCCAGAAAGCAGTTGGATTCACTCTGGGAAAGGAAAACAGAAAAATGGGAAGTTGGCGGAACAAGAACATTGAAAGGCACCCAAAACGGCATCATCTTTATTCTGAGTCCGGAAGTATATTGTAGGCAGTCCACTCACAAAGATCCTAAGGTCTTTTGGAAAACATTAAAACATGAGTATTGCCATATCTATTTTCAGCAAATAACCGGTAGTAGCAGGCCTATCTGGTTCAATGAAGGATTGGCTAGTTATATGGCAGGGCAGAAGAAATCAGGCGGTAATCCCATGGATGTATTTGATTATTTTGACATTGGCGGAGAAGGAGTCTATCAAGTTGGATATTTCTGGGTTAATTTTCTGGTTGAAAATTTCGGAGAAAAGAAAATCAAGCAGTTGGCCAATGCCTTGAGGACTAATAATGCTTTAAGTAGTAAGTCATTTTCCTATATTTTCTTCAGAATTTACGGCTTCAAGTTTAATTATAAGAGCTTAAAGGCAATTTTGGATAAAGGATTAAAATTACAAAGTGGGTAATAAAATAGAACAACCCCCAACTTCTGTTAGTGCCATAATAATCCGCAGTGATGGCAAAGTGTTTATTGCCCAAAGAAGTTGGAAGAAAAAATTATCGCCTGGCCAATGGGAGACTATTGGAGGTAAATTAGAATTGAAAGAAACCCCAGAAGATGGCTTGAGGTGCGAGATTAAAGAAGAACTAGGTGTGAACATAAAGAGTTTTAAATTTTTTAATAATTATTCCTATTCTCCTGGAAAAGTTAGTACTACTTACATCGTTGAGATTGAGAAAGGTCCGCAGCCTAATGTACAAGATTTTGCCAGTTGGGGCTGGTTTGACGAAAAGGGAATAATGTCGCTGGACTTTACTCTTGATTGCAAGAAAAGACTATTGGATTATTTCAAAAGTTTGCTGAGACAAGAAGGCATACGGCTTGATTAATTTGCGCCTTTTTGGTAAAATTTAAGCACTTAATTAATAATAGATTTCTAAAGCAATATTCTTAATTGCTGAGTCTAAAAATCGGCAGAGATGTGGTCGGCAAAACGACCTATCCAATTGTTAAAAATCTCTTATTTATTATTTAAACTTGGCCGTTTCCAGACGATATTTTCTCTACCAAATTGATGGTAAGGATGAGGTCTCCAGTTCGATCCTGGACAACGGCTCCAGAGTCATGTCAAATCAATACTTTACAGCGCCTAATCGATTTGATATAATGATGTTATGGCTACAATCGGCGTTGATAAATTAGATGAAATAAAAAAATACTACAGAGAAGGAATGAGTGTTAGAGAAATATCTAATAAACTCAAAACTCCCTTCAATGCTACTTTTTATTTTTTTCGTAAGTATAAAATATCAAGACGTTCTCCAAAAGATAATAATGCGATACAATTTGCTAAAAAACCTTTATCTTTCAAAATAAAGAGCCAACTCTCATTAGAGGAAGAAAAATTGAAAATTGCAGCCATTATGTTGTATTGGGGTGAAGGCTCAAAGAGAGGTCATACAGTTGATTTGGCAAATAGTGATATTGCGGTAGTAGAAATATTTCTAAAATTTTTGAGGCAAATTTGTAAGGTTGATGAAGAAAGATTAAGAGTATATACTTATTGTTATGGTAATCAGAATTTAGATAGCATACTGGGATATTGGTCAGGAATTACAAAAATACCATTATCTCAATTTAGTAAGCCTTATATTAGAGAAGATTATTCCAATAAAGTGAGTAGGCAAATGAAATATGGAATGATTCATATTAGATATAACGATAAAAAATTATTGTCTTATATATTAGAAGAAATAGAAAAATATAGAAATAATTTGTAAATTAAGGGTCGGTACCAAAGTGGTCAACTGGGTCTGACTGTAAATCAGATGGCTACGCCTTCGTTGGTTCGAGTCCAACCCGGCCCAAAAATCTTAAACCTCGCTTTTTGCGGGGTTTTTGTATTGGTTTTTAACCGAGGTCAGATTGGATTCGAACTTGGCTGGTAGATTTATTCGAGGTTTGTTATAATTAAGCCATTAAATTTATTTTGAAGATTATGCCAAAATTTCCAAGTCCCGATGATGTTGGGGAAAAACTTATTAGGCCGCATATAGAAAATGGTCAAACTGAAAGGCAATCATCAGAATATCACGCCAGTAGAGCTGACGCATTAAGACTTTTAGGATTAAATCGGGACTATAATATGTTGGCAGAGGAAGATATGGCAAAATACTTACCCAGCTTAGAACGAAGAAAGGCGTATGAAAATATTGAAACAACAACTAATCCAAGAAAACCCAAGATCAGGCAGAAACAGGGAATCGTTTCTGAGCTGTTAAAAAATAGAGAATTGCCAGAGGGGGTTTTAATAAGTTATCCAACAGTTTATTTAGGACCTGGTACAGACATCGAATATCCTTTAGCATTGGGTAGCCGAAAGATAATAATGGTTGATCCAATTTTAAGATCGCCAGAAATTCAACGGCAAATATTAGATAGGGTTAAATTATTAACCGATAAAGATGCGGCAATCAATAATGATGACATTGTTTTTGATTTCAATTTTGGATCAGGTGAAGAAACTGTGACGATAAAATTAGATCCAAGAATGTATGATCCTGAGAGCGTGGAAACAAAAGATAAATTCATTCTGCCGCCAGAAATTGGAATGGTTTTGGGGTTTGCTTCACAGGGGCCATCTGGCCATATTAAATTCGGAGATGAAATAAAAAATAGGGTGGTTGAAGGAGGAGTTATATTAAATGAAGATTGTTTGACTATAAAAAATTTACAAACTCAGGAATGGGAAACCAAGCAGTTAGGTCATGAGATGTTAGCAGATTGATTAAGTTTTAAAAAATTGAGACTATTTAATTCTTCCACGGCTTTTTTGACTAACTTATATATTTCAACAAGTTCGGAATAACGGAGTTCCGCGCCAAAAATACAAAAAATTCACCAAGTGTGGATTTTTTGTTTTGCCCAAAATATGTTAATATTCTAATAATAAGTAATCTAAGCTAAAAATATGAATAAAAGGGTAGTTTTTGTGGTCGTTATTTTAATATTGATAATAATTGGCGTAATTGCTGTTTTTTATTTTTGTCAACCGAAAACACCCCAAAATACTATTGATCAGCGTTATTACAATGGTCCGACCGGATTGAATCTAATTGATCAGGCGTTGGCGGAGAAAAAGATCGATTTTGAAACAGCCTTAATTTACAAGGTTAAGTTTGTTTTCCGTGATCCTAGTTTGCCCAAAGAATATTTTACCAAGGAATTCCCATTTGAGGAAGGGGGAGTTTTTGCTGAAGTAAATGAAAATTGGGATAAATTATCTTCTACCACCAAAGAGGTTCTGGCACCATATTTCAAACGTCCAGATGATCCGGAAGGTTATATCAGCAAGGCGCTTAATGGTGAAATTGAAGCTCCGAAAGTTGGACTAAAATTAATCAAAACAGCTGAAGCTTTTGATCGTCCGTTTTCGTATAAATCAGATGATAGCTTGAATACGTCTGATGGCAAAATAAAAGTCTGGTATTTGGAGAAGAAAGAAATAATCGGTGGTAGAGAAAAAATTACCAAAATGTATTATGGCACGGCTCAAAAGATCGTTGCTAATTTAAATGCTGATGGTGCTTATGCTCAGTTTGTTGGTCTGCTTGGCAAAATACCACCGTCTGATGGGATTTTGGGAGGAGACGGTAAGCTAGACATTTATGTGGGTCCAGTGAATTATTCTTTATTGTTAAATACAGACGGTTCTTCTTCTCAAGGAGTTAATGCGCCAGATGGCCCCATCAACGGAAGCAGTTTTATAATTATTAGAGAGAATTTGAATGATAGATATTTAAAGACGACAACAGTGCACGAAATTTTTCATGCGTTTCAGAGAGCCTTTAATTGTCGACTAACCCCGGCGAATTGGTGGTGGATTGAGGGAACCGCTACTTGGTCTGAGGATTTTATTTATCCTAAGGAAGATACAGAGCAAGGATATGTTGAAAGCTTTATTCCAAGGCCAGCTACTAGTTTGTTTCAAAATGGCAAAAACTTCGAATATGGAGCCTATGTTTTTCCTTTTTATTTATCCAATGCCTATGATAGGGTAATTATCACGAAAATTTTTGAGGGATGCAAAACCAGTAGCAACCCATTGGACAGCGCAGACAAAACTATTGATGGCGGATTCAAGAAGAATTGGAAGGAATTTACATTGTGGAATTATAATAAAAAACCAGTAGAAAATTATAAAAATGCAGATCAGAGCAAAAAATTTACCAGCGACACTTCGCAAACTGATAATGCGGATATGATTTTCTTAGCGCCCGGAGAAACCAATTTTCCAATAAAAGAATTAAAACCCCTTACAGCTCAAGTTATAGAAACTTTTTTCAGTGAAGCTCAAGGAGTGCGTAAAGCAACTTTTGCTGATTTGAAAAATTTTACCGGGAAAAGTAAAAACGCGGCGATTAAGGCCGTGATTTATCCCAAAAATAATGGTCAGCCCTATATTGAAGACTGGACTGATTTGGAGAAAAGATCTTTTTGTTTCGATAAGCCAAATGATAATTTTGATAAAATTATATTAATTTTCAGCAACGGGGAATTAAAGAATAAAATCGACGCAAATAATATAAAAGTAAAAACCAAAGAGTCGTGCTTTGAAGTTGATCAAGGTGAGACTATGACTGTTAATCCAGTCTTTGCTGTCACGCCTGGCTACGTTGGCACGCTAAAGTATAAGGCTGAAGGAGAATTAGTTAAGGATTCCGTCCCGGCAAATGCTAAGTATTCTTACTTGGGGAAATGGAGAATTAAGATTGATTATTTAGAACATTTTCCAGCACAGAGAATAATGTCTACCGTATCTAGTCAGATGGACTTTGCTTATAATCATTATTTAGAATTTGATTTGACGACTGATTCTGTCTTGAAGGATGGCACATTTGAGGCTTCAACGAAGGAGGGAAAATTTGAAACGCCGGGCTGGACTGTCACTGAAGAAATAAGAGGCGGATCAGTTACTGTTCCCAAAAATACTACTATGTGGGATGTACCGCAGAAAGGCGTGATCTCAAACATGACAGAAAACGGCTGTAAGATCAGTTTGCCTGATTTTGTCTTGTATAATTCCGGCGGTTATCGTAATTTACCGCACCCGATTATTTTTGAGATTAAAAATAATTAGATATGAGAATACTGATATTAAATTATGAATTTCCGCCATTAGGCGGGGGAGCTGGTAATGCTACTTATTATTTACTCAAAGAGTTTGCCAAAGAGGCAGATCTGAAAATAGATTTGGTCACTTCCTCAGTTGATTCCTTCGGCATAGAAAAGTTTTCTGATAATATAAATATTCATTTTCTGGATATCGGTAAGAAGGGAAATTTACATTATCAAAGTAATAAAGATCTTCTGTCATATTCTTGGAAAGCCTATTGGTATTCGAAAAAGCTGATGAAACAGGCAGATTATGATTTATGCCATGCGTTTTTTGGTATCCCTTGCGGTTTTATCGCCATGCTTTTGGGAAAGCCATATCTCGTCAGTTTACGTGGCAGTGATGTGCCGTTTTACAATAAGAGATTCTATTGGCTGGATAAATTTGTTTTACAATACGTGAGTAAAATAATTTGGAAAAAATCCAGAGTTGTTGTAGCTAATTCTCAGGGTTTAAAAAATTTATCCCTAAAAACGGACCCAAAGCAAGTCATAGCGGTTATTTATAATGGCATTGATGCGGAACAATTTTGCCCGGTCGCAAAGCATAGCGACGAGTTTACTATTATTTCCACTTCACGGCTTATAAAAAGAAAAGGGATAGAGTATTTACTGAGCGCTTTTATTGATTTTAAGAAAAGATATATTTGTAGCAGGTTGATAATCGTCGGAGATGGAGATTTAAAAGATGATTTTGTGAATATGATTAATGCTTCGGCTGTAGAAGAAAGTGTGGAATTTTTGGGATCCGTGAAACACAGCAATCTTCCTGATATTTATCGACGCGCCGACGTTTTTGTGTTACCATCCCTAAATGAGGGTATGAGTAATTCGCTGTTGGAGGCTATGGCCTCAGGATTAGCTATAGTTGCCACTAGTACTGGTGGGACAGAAGAGCTAGTCGATGGCGTCAATGGAATAATTGTGAATAAAAATAGTGCTACGGAAATTTATAATGCTTTGGAAAAGTTGTATAGCAATAAAGAAGTGTTAGATAAAATGAAGGTTGCTAGTCGGGAAAAATCGTTAGCGATCAATTGGACAAATATAATGCATAAATATTTAAGGATATATGAACAAATTTAAATTTAATTGGAGAAAGCCATTAATTTATTCGCTTTTTTATCTTACAAATAGAGAAGTTTATAATTGGATAAAAGAAATCAAGCGCTTAGAAAAACTTTCCAAGAATGAAATAGAAGAATATCAAAAAGATAAATTGAAAAAATTATTACTGCATGCCTGGCAGAATGTGCCTTATTACAAAGACGTTTTGGAGCAATCGAAGGTGGTGGAAAATGGGATTATAAATTTAAATAATTTTGATAAAATTTCATATTTGACAAAAGAAATCATTAGACGTGAGGGCAAAAATATATATTCAAAAGATTATAAGAGTAGGAAGACATATGCCAACACTTCGGGCGGATCAACCGGCGAACCGCTTCAGTTGATTCAAGACAAACACTACAATAATATTAATTATATTGTAAATAAAATTTATTTTCAGTCGTTTAATGGCAAGGATCTCGGTGAGTTAGAGATTGATTTGTGGGCGTCGATGAGGGATATGCAAAGAAACTATGGCCATTACAAAGAAATATTTATTAATTTTTTGTATAATCGGATCATTTTGAATTCATTTAAAATGAGTGAGGATGATATGAGAAGGTATGTGGATATAATAAATAAGAAGAAGCCACGATCAATGTGGGTTTTTGCTGAATCAATAGATGCTTTCTGTAAATTTATTAAAAAGAATAATTTAAAAATTACTCATCATCCGAAATTCATTTTATCAACTGCTACCACCCTTTATCCTGAGATTAGGGCTTTGGCGGAAGAAGTGTTTGGATGCCCGGTGTTAAATCAGTACGGTTCAAGGGAGGTGGGAGCTATGACAGTCGAATGCAAGTATAAAAATAGCCATAGCTTCTTTTGGTCACATTATATCGAAGTGGTTAATAGTGAAATTGTCGTTACGCTATTTACAAACTATTCAATGCCCTTGATTAGGTATAAGATTGGAGACAGGGCAACGTCTGCAGAAAGTTTTCTTTGCCAGTGCGGTCATGTAACTGCGCCACTGAAGGACATGGATGGCAAAGTAGTCACTCAGTTCAAGAAAGAAAATGGCGATCTAATTAGTTCTTATTATTTTATAAGGTTGTTATTTTTTCAGTCATGGATCAAGCAATATAAACTGATTCAACGTGATTATAATTTAATTGAATTCAAAATCGTATTAAATGGAAAATCGGATGAAATCGCAATGAGAAAATTTGAAGACGAAGTGAGATATACAATGGGAGAAAATTGCAAAGTTAGATGGGATTTTGTGGGAGAAATAGAGCCTACTCCTAGTGGTAAATATATTTATACTGTTTGCGAAATAAAATAAATATGGCAGAGAATAAAATTTCAGCTTGTCTGGTGGTTTATAATGAAGAGGAAAAGATTGAAGATTGCTTGAGAAGCATTAGAGATTATGTTGATCAAATAGTTTTGGTCCATGATGGAGAATGTACAGATAGGACTTTGGAAATAGCCAATAAATATGGTTGTGAAATTTACATTGAAAAGTATTTAGGTAATGCAGAACCACATAGATCATTTTCCTTTGAAAAATCTAGGAATGATTGGATTCTATTGATAGATGCTGATGAGAGATTGTCTTTGGGCTTGGCGGAAGAGTTAGAAACTTTAATACAAGACATGAATGTTGATGCCTATACTTTCGATTGGGTGTCGGAAATCGGCGAGAAAGGGCAACTATTTAAAAAGAAACAAATTTTATTAAGAAAGAATAAAATGTATTTTTTGGGTTTTCCACACATTCAGGTTGAAACCAGAGGCGTTTGTAAATATCTTCCCTTTAGTCTTTTACATGATACTTCGGAATATAGATCAGGTAAAAAATTATTAGCTAGTTATTTAAGAAAAAATAAAAAATGGGGAATGGTTACGGCAAAAATGTTAAGAAGTCCTCTGGAGGATTTGTCGGTTTTTAATTGTATTATTAATGATCCTAACTTAAAGCAAATAAAAAAGGTTAAGCTAATAAAGAATTTTCCTTTAGTGGCGATCTTTGTCGTACCGGTATATAGTTTCTTCTATGGGATGGTTTTTTGTAAAGGATTTAAAAAGGGCTTTCTGGGATTTGTTTCGTGTCTTCATGTGCCACTCCATATATTTTTCACCTGT
>CAIPBY010000021.1 GCA_903863425.1 Candidatus Buchananbacteria bacterium
CCAATGGGCTTGGATAAATTTGCCGAAAGACTGATAATTCCCGCAATTATTTTGGCCTTGGGAAAATACTTGTCCTCCGGCGGATGCGCCAAACACAGAGAGTTCTTGATAAGTGTCAATGAGTCTTCAGAATCCAAAATAGTAAAATTTGAATTTATACCGATATGCTTACCATACATGCGGAGCAATCGATTGCCGATATGATGAAAAGTTCCACCCCACATTCCGCTTGCCTCATAACCCAGAAGAAGCTCAATTCTCTCGAGCATTTCCTTGGCGGCTTTGTTGGTAAAAGTGACAAGCAAAATTTCTCTGGGATCAATCCCTTTTTTAAGTAAATACGAAACGCGATAAACCAAGGTGCGAGTCTTGCCCGATCCAGCTCCAGCCAATACTAAACAAGGCCCATCACCTTCCAAAACTACCTTTAGTTGCTCGCTGTTTAGCTCTGATTGGAAATCGATGGGACTTGTGTTTTTGAGATCTTTCTCTTTTTTGAGAATGTATTTCGCCATTAATAATTTAATTAATCCAGCCAGGAAGCCGGTCTTGGACCTGGCCTATTATCATTTTCATCTTTATTTTCTTCTGTTTGTACACCTTCCTCTTCTCTGGGCTTAGTCTCTATGCCAGCCATCCTCTTGGCTTCTTCATACCATTCTAACCTGAAATCTTCTTCTTCCGGCTCTGGTTTTGTAATTTTTGTGGCTTGAGGCATTATTTGGCTAGGCATATTAGCTAGACGAGGAGGAGTTTTTTTCTGTTCAATCCTGGGTTCAACTTTGGGTTCTAATTTAAACTCAGTTTTACTTTCAACTGTAATTGTTTTTTTCTCCGTCTTGGAAACAGAAGTTTGGCCACCTAAATTAGTATTTTTAGTCGTGGTTGATTTCGGAGAATTACTGAAATTCACCGGGGCTTTAGTTAATGCCTCAGACAAGCTAATAGCCGGCGTTGATGGCTTTTCCTGTACCACTTCCTCTAATTTTTTCATCTTTTCTTCTATCGGAGAGCCTCCAGCTGGCTTCTTGGTTCTCCTGTCTTCGCGAACTTTTTTCAAACAATCATCACAATAAACCGGGCGAGCAGGATCAGGGGTAAAATTAATCCTGTCTTCCTTCCCACACAAACTGCAATTTATAACCACATCTCCTTTTGAAGCAGGCTTAACATCTTTTTTGGGAGTTGGCAATGAAGAAGGCTTTTTGGGGGCATCCCTCCTCGGCTGGCTCGGCACTGGCTTTGGCGCAGAAGAACCGCCTAGATGCACATTTTCTGATCCACCAGTAGCTTCAGCCATTTTATCACTAAGATCAATTCCACTCCATCTGTTGATTTTGTCTTCTACTATGGCTCTAGGATAAGCATACCTTTCCCTCGATATCTTGATTACTTTGTCGCTATTGCCTGAAAACATATCCTCAAATAATGGGGGCAACGTACCAGCCGAAAAAGGATCGGAAGCAATGCCATCTATCATTAGCTTAAGATAAATATTAAAAGCCGGCAGATTAACCAAATCTTCCTCAAGGAAAAACGGAGTAAACTCTTTGACGAGCACTTCGGCATCAGCCGCACCAACTCTGAAACAAATCAAAGTTCCGACGTTGCCAAATATGGCTGCCGAAACAAGTTCTGGCAATTGCTCGATATATTGATGGGCAACTACCAAATTAAGACGATATTTTCTGGCTTCAGAAAGAATATCCGAGAAACTATCCGTGGCAAAGTTTTGGAATTCATCTACATAGAGATAGAAATCCTGTCTTTCTTTCTCGGGCACATTTACCCTGCTCATGGCAGCCAGATACAATTTGGTCACAATCATAGAGCCAAGCAGTTGCATAGTATCTTCACCAATTCTACCTTTGGATAAATTAAGAATAAGAATTTTCTTATTATCCATAATGTCGCGCAGATCGATGGTGGATTTTACCTGTCCTACAGTATTGCGGATAAGAAAATTAGACAAAAATTGCCCTACTTTATTTTGAATTGGAGAAATAACTTCTTGAAGCACACGATCATTCCATTTGGAATATTCATTGGTCCAGAAAGACTTCACGACCGGATCCTTGATTTTCTCAATTACCTTATCGCGGTATTCCTTATCCACCAAAATTCTCATAATACCCAAAAGCGTACTTCCCGGATAATCAAGCAAAGCCAAAATAGCATTACGCAAAATATATTCCAAACGAGGACCCCAACTCTCTGCGAATTGTTTCTTGAAAACTCCGACGATGCCTGAAGCGATGAGGTGTTTCTGGCTTTCGTCGACGGCTTCCAAAATATTGAAAGCAATGGGAAATTCCGTGTCCGCCGGATTCATATAAATTACATCATTGACGCGTGAAGACGGCACATAATTGAGAATTTTCTCCGCCGTATCACCATGAGGATCGATGTAACAGCATCCTTCGCCATGAATAACATCAGAGATAATCATATTCTCCAAAAGCGTGGTTTTACCCATGCCGGTCTTTCCTATAATATAGGCGTGCTTCCTCCTGTCGTCACGCTTAATACCAAAACTTTTTCGCTGATTGCGAAAATTAGTTTCTCCAAAAATTGTTATATAGTCTTGTTCTTCTGGCATAGATTTAAATGGTTGGTAAATTTGATGGCGGCACAGCCTGTCTTTTTACAATAGCACCTGGCAACTTAGGCTCCTGAGGCATCACACCTAAACTGGGCATGGACGGAGCTTGGGGTATTTGTTTTTCCGGTTCTTTGACCGGCATCAGAGGATTAATTTTACGATCATAAGGCAAATGCGTAGGAGGAGCGGCTTTCTTGGCATCAATCTTCTCTACCTGAGTCGCCTTTACGGTAATTACCGGGAAGTGCCAAATGGAAGCTAATTCTTCAACATTAAGGAATAAATTTTTGTTCTCCTCACCATGAGAGTTATCTCTTTTATAGTAATATTTCAAAATCCTATTTTGTTTTACTGCCACCTTTTTGCCGACTTGAAAATAATCCGCTCCAGTTTTGGTTTTCGGTCCGCCCTTAAACCCATTAGCATCGGCCGTATTGAATTGCTGTAAAGCGCCCATAATTCCAGTCACGCCTTTGCCTTTATTAAACACCTCTTTTTTACCCAGATAAACCACCCTGAATTTGAATGCAAAAGCCGGTTTGCCTAATTTACCTTGAACTCTTTCCAAGACAGATCTTTCTCCAGGAGACAAATTTTGCATCTTATTGGCCGCATCTTCCTTCTTAGTTTCCTCACCTCCAGGACCAAAAATTTGACTTGTAAACTCTTTAGATATTCCACCCAAAATTTCAAGTGGCTTATCTATTGCACTCCAAAATGTCTTAGGCGCTTCATATTTTTTACCCATTAATTCGGTCACTGTTTTTTTGGCAACCTCTCCCCATCCTGGCTGTTTAAGCGGAGTGACCACAATTTGCAACCATAATTGTTCACCCTCGGACATACGGCTCATTATTTCCAAGATAGCGCCCATAGGATCAATGAAGGCCTGGCTCAAAGTATGCTCAAATTCAGGATAAGTTTTGATTGGATAAGGATAATCTTTGGTCAATATTAATTCCGTACCCCAAAGATTATAAGTATCATTGGGAAATCTCAGTCCGGCATAATTCTTAGTATAATCCTCTACTTCAGTAATTTCCGCATCCGGATATTGGGCATAAACCGAGGCCTCTACTAAATCGCGGAAATGGCTAGGTGTACGGATTATGAATTGAGTATAACCTTCCAAACTGACTAATTCGAAAGAAAATGATTCTTGGGTTTTCCCATGCCAATACTTCTCAATAAGATTGGGATTAGACTGCGCGCCGGCAATAGTGGAGAAAATATTTTCTACGGCCTTGGGAGTTAATTCATTATTTCGTGGAATATCGATAGCCAGATAAACAAACTTCCATTTTGACTGGAATTGCCCCTGTCTGGCGTCTAGCCACGACTTATATAATTCAACAATCATCACAATCAGAATAATGACCCAGCCGCCATTAGCAAAAAGTTGCCAAACTATGGTAAGCGGATCCTGCGAGGTAAAATTATATAACCATTGAAGAATTGAATTCCAGTCAATGTTTACTTCAAATCCCATATATTAATTAAATTTCGTCATCCCGGGCTTGACCCGGGATCCAGACCCTAATTTTTAAACCTGGTTCCCGGACCTGCCTGCCGGTAGGCAAGTATTTTAATGATTACATTAAAATTCCAGGATGACGAACCTTAGGGTTATTGAGTTTATTATAACATATTATAATAAACAAAAACAAACTCCCACCCGCTTCTACGGGTGGGAGTTTAATTGAGCTTATTCTGCTTTAACTTCTTCTTCATTGACGGTATATCTGCCGTCAGAGAGTCTTTTAATTTTGGGGTTATTCATCAGAGATAGATAGATAGTGGACTTCTTCACATTTCTACGTTCCAGAACTTGTTCAATAATCTTATCCTTGGACATCGGACCATTCTCGCGAAGCAACTCTTCGATGACGTCAGCTACATTACCCGGCTTATATCCCCATTCTTTCAAGGCATAGATTCCTCTGCCGACTAGCACATACTTGTCATCAAGAATTAATTCATTGTGCACTGTAGGCGGATAAGCTACTTTCTCGTCGAATTTAGTATCATTGATCTTGCTGGCAATTTCTACAAAATGAAGCGGTTTACCATGCTTCTTGAGAGTAATATAAATCTTATCATTAATTTTCTTAGGCATAACAATTCCCCAAGAGACTAACCCCCATTCATTGAATAAATCCTGCTTGATCTTTCTGCTGGCACGAAGATAGCTCTCTAGAATCTTATTAATATCTTCCTCAGTGGCCTCAAGCAATAAGGTATTAGATAATACTTTCTCTTTATTGGTCTTGTAAAATTCAGAATCTTTAAATTTAGCAAGCAACTCATCAAGACTCAATGGCTTCTTATTGGCCTCTACGATACGCACCATTTCACCGATTATTTCTTTGATAAAATCAATGTCAGTAGATCCCAACTTCCAAAGATGACTGAAGTCCTTATCTTGTTTAACTTTGGTAATGTTTTCAGAGAAAATATGGTCCGCCAAAAACAGCAAAGAATTTTCACTATCCGGGTGAGAATTAAGATAATTCAATAAATTTTCTAAGAAAAAATTCTCTTCCATGATGCCACCAAATTGCTCCAAGAGATGGCTAACCACCAACTCTGCGCCTCTAATTTCCTCTTTCAGCTCTTGTAATTGCTTCAATTTACTGATGCTCAAGTTCTCAATTTGTCTGACTCTTTCCCTAGTAATGCCATAAACACCGCCAATTTCCTCTAGAGTATATTTCTTATCAGCTGAGAGTCCAAATCTCTTTTTGATGATATCTCTTTCTTTATCGCTTAAATAAGAAAATAAAGTATTCAAAGTCTCTACCGGATTGAAGACGGAGATGCTCTCTTGAAATTGATTTTTTCTAACTTGGTCCAAAATTGCCATATAATAACATCAAAATATTAGCTAAAATTAACTAATATTCATCTATTTAATTTCTAATAACTAAATTATAGCAAAAATAATCTCTTTTGTCAAACCAAAAACCCGCGTTGTCGCGGGCCTATCTTTTTCCCCTCCCTTTCGTAAAGGGAGCCTGCCTGTCCGGTAGGCAGGGGTTAGGGAGGGTTTAAAATTATTTAACGGAAAGCTTCCTCTTTTGGTCGAATTTATGCCAATCTACTACAATTGGACTTGCCACAAAAATAGAGGAATAAGTTCCGACCGCTATGCCCGCGATTAAGGCTAAGACAAAATATTTGATAGTTTCTCCGCCAAACAAGAATAAAGCGATCAAAACCAGCAAAGTTGCCAGAGAGGTATTAATAGATCGACTCATAGTTTGATTAACACTATCATTAACTACTTGCTCGAAATCAGCCGTATAATGCTTGGAAAGATTTTCTCTAGTTCTATCAAATACCACAATAGTATCATGAACCGAAAAACCAAGAACAGTGAGTAGCGCCGTAATAAACAAGGCATCAACCTCAATTCCGGCGAAATGTCCCAAGACAGCAAATAATCCAGCCACAATAGTGATATCATGGATCAAAGCCACAATGGCCGCCACGCCGTATTTCCAAGAAACTACTGGTCGAGAAACTTTTCTGAAGGCGTAAGCGATGTATAAGACGATAGCCAGTGAAGCGATTATAATGGCCATCCAAGCTTTGTTGGTTAATTCTTTGCCGATAACCGGACCCACGGATTCATATCTTAATTCCTTAACCGTGCCATCCTCTGACTGGGCTGGTGAGAATTTAGTACTCATGGTATCAAGAATTTTCTGATGGGTCGCCTGATCAACCGTCTTAAATCGAAGCATCATTGACTTATCCCCTGCTGATTGGACTTTTAATTCCCCCAAGTTAAGAGGCTTCAAGACCTCGTTGACGGCTACAACATTGGGACGATTGGCGTCAAAATTAACTTCCAACAAACTTCCTCCAGTGAAGTCTAATCCAGGCTTTAGCCCCCAAGCAATTAAAGCGAAAACACCAATAAGAAACAGAATTCCAGATACCAGATAATAATACTTTCTATTTTGAATAATTCTAAGTTTCATAATTATTGAATTTTAGT
Source organism: Candidatus Buchananbacteria bacterium (assembly GCA_903863425.1). Lineage (GTDB taxonomy): Bacteria > Patescibacteriota > Patescibacteriia > 2-01-FULL-39-33 > 2-01-FULL-39-33 > CAIPBY01. The sequence continues at coordinate 6,606 of CAIPBY010000021.1, forward strand.
ATTTTCTTTTACGGCATAGAGCCATCTATTCTGGCACCACTTCCATTTGACGATTAATTTCAAAAATTGCCTAGTGATAGTAATGGCTGAAAACATGGAAACTATAATGCCAAGAGCTAGAGTAAAGGCGAATCCCTTGATAATGCTGGACCCAAACCAATACAGAATAACGCAAGTAATCAATGATGAGATGTTGGAATCTCGAATAGATGCCCAAGCCCTGTGGAAACCTTCATCCACGGCCACGCCCAAATCTCGTCCACCCTTCAATTCTTCCTTGAGACGCGCAAAAATAAGCACATTAGCATCCACGGCCATACCAATTGAAAGTATAAAGCCAGCAATGCCGGCCAAAGTCATGGTGACAGGAATAAGTTTAAACAAAGCGAGAGCGATTGAAGTATAAATTATCAAAGCTATGACCGAGATCACGCCAGGCAATCTGTAATACAAAATCATAAATAGAGCTACGAGCAGCAAGCCATAGATACCGGCAATTAAGCTTTTGTGTATGGAATCATTACCCAGTGATGCACCCACCGTAGTCTGTGAAACTAATGCGATAGGCACTGGCAGAGCGCCGGCATTAAGTCTTTGTGATAATAATTTTGCCTCTTCTAAGGTAAAGGTACCATTAATAACTGCCTTACCATCCAAAATTTGCGTCTCTACTCGAGGAATACTAATTGCCTGGCCATCCAAGAAGATGGCTACCAACTTACCAACATTAGCCTTGGTAATATCGCCGAATAATTTTGCACCTTCAGAGTCAAACTCCAGGGACACTTGAGGCATACCAGTATTCTGATCAAATTCCACGCTCGCTTTCTTGAGCTGTTTTCCAGTTAACTTAGTAGAAATCCACTCCGGTTGTATCTGCACGCCAATATCAGCTGGACCCTTAGTAGCAAGAAGAATTTCACTCACATCCACTGTTTCACTATCATCTGATCCGTTTCTAGCATCTAACTTAATTATATGATAACCAAACTGAGTTTGAACTAATTGCGGATAAATAGTTCCTACCTTAAAATTAGGATCAAAAATAACCTTATCAAATTCTGGCACCATGACACCTTTCTTAACTGCCGAATACAGTCCGCCATTATCCTTACTTCCCGGATCCTCGGAATATTTCTTGGCCAAAGTACCAAAATCAGCTCCAGATTGAGCTTGCTTGAGCACATCTGTTGCCGTAGTGCTGGCCTTAGCATTTAAATCATCTAATTGCTTTTGTTGATCAGCAGTCAAAGTGGTACTGGCATTAGGATTTTCAGTTTTGAATTCAAGCAATGGAGTTTCGCCAATCATCTTAATGGCTTGATTAACATCATAAACACCAGCCAACTCAACTAGCACTCTCCATTGATTGCCAACTTGATTAGTTTGGACTAATGGCTCGGAAACTCCGAATGAATTAACTCTTCTCTCAATAACATCCCTAACTCCAGATAAAGCGTCTGCCCTGCCAGACTGCGGAATTTTACTTACATCCGCATTATAAACCAAATCACTTCCACCCTGAAGATCTAATCCCAAATGAAAATATGGACCGTATTTCTGCAAATCAATTTCCTTGATATTCTTCCAAGTGAGGAGATTACTGCCATCAACTGGATTCTTCTCGATATTTGGCCAGATTTTCAAGGTGTTTATCACAGGAATAGAACTAATCCCCTGATCCATGGCCTTGGTTACTGGATTTTGAGTGCCAAGAAGATCAATAAATAAAGTTACTACAAACAAAACAACGATACCAAAAATAGCCCATCTCAGGACTTTTCTTGGATTTGTTCTGGCAATTCGTGCCGATTTATTAGCCATTTTTTAAATGAAATTTTAAGAAATTTTAGACTGTTTCATTTTAGCAAAGATTTTCAGAGTTGGCAAGAGAGGATTTCAATCCTTATCTGATTTTTCTAAACTCTCTACCCACTCTCGATATTTACCCTCTATTCTGCCAGCTAGCATCCTACTGTCAATTTCTTCTCCTTCTTCAACTAACTCGCTGATTGCTATCGGCGCAGAATAAAAAACTTCTACATTCAAATCCATCAGTTTATTTGCTCCATAAACAAGGCTGCCAAAAGCCTTCCACTTCCCCAAATCACCTCGAACATGAGAAAAGACTATTTTGGAATCAGTTTCTCGCAATCCCTTAGCTATAAAGCCGACTCCTGGATACCAACTGGCATCTTCCTTGTCTCTCTCGGGAAAAATAACTAATTGTCCCCCGATTTTTATCAGTTCAACAGCTTCGGCTATACTCTCTTTATTCTTCTTGCGTGCCTCGTCTTGGCTTAGCTGAGTATCAAATCCTATTGCTTGTCTAAAAATCCTTTGTCTACGGCTTTCTGCTCTTGAGACAAAAACCGGGATAAGAAATTCTTTGAATTCCGGTCCCATCCTGTCAAAAAATGCATTACCCAAAAACTTTGAGTCAGGTCTTCTCGGCAATGTCGCCATCGTAAAAAGCGCTTCAGTCCGATTGGGATGCGTCCCCACAACCAAAGAAGGTTCTTCTTCCAAGGCTTTCTCAGTCCCATCACTCTCATAATGAGTGAATATTTGATATCCTTTTTCTTCCAACATTTCTCTTAACGCACCACTAACACCCTTTCTAGCAACCAATTCATCAAATCTATCTACAAATTTCTGTAGCAAAAAACTAGACCTTCTTTCCCCCTGTTCAGGACTATTTGGTTTTCGATCTGGAAGTTCAGACGAATGCCTTCTTTCATTCATAATATTATTTCTTATCTACAACCACAGTCTTCCCACCTGGCGCAGTGACTATGCCCATGGCAATATAATACAAATCTTCTGTCCCGACATTTTCCATCTCATGCTCGACTCGCTGAGGCAGATAAATAGCATCCGTTGCTTCGAGAATGGCCTTTTCTTCGCCAACCTCGATTTCTGCCTTGCCGGATATAATAATAAAAACCTCATCCATATATTCATGATAGTGCCGTGAAAATTTATTTCCTATCGCCATTTTCGACCAATTAACCATCTGGATGGTTCCTTCAATCTTCACATCATTTACCGTAAACATCACTTTCTTCAATACTCCGGGATTATTAACATCTTCATGTCCGGCAGGAATATATTCTAAGTCCTTTACGCTGAATTTTTTCATAGAATTATTAAATTTATTTTTTAACTCACCATGGCCATTTCCACCAACCGGTTGGAATAACCCCATTCATTATCATACCAAGCCAGAACTTTGACCATATTACCAATAACCTTGGTGAATTTCAAATCAACGATGGTCGAGTGAGTTGTGCCAATAATGTCGCTTGAAACCAGATCATCATCCGGACCAGTCACAGCCAAAACCTTGGCATACATTGGCAATTTAGAAGCTGAGATGAAAGCTTTATTGATTTCCTCGACCGTCACTTCCCTCTTGAGCACAGCCGTAATATCTGAGAGCGAACCGCAAATGACTGGCACACGCACCGCAATGCCATCAAACTTATCTTTGAGCTCAGGAATGACTAGAGTTGTGGCCTTGGCCGCTCCGGTAGTTGACGGTGCCATATTGGCAGCTCCGGCTCGGCCTCGGCGATGATCCTTGCTATCCGGACTATCTACTAATTTCTGAGTTCCGGTGTAAGCGTGAATAGTAGTCATGAGAGATTTCTCAATACCGAATTTGGATTGCAAAACTTGGATAACTGGCGCAATGCAATTAGTGGTACATGATGCGTTGGACAAAACCTTTTTCTTGCCCAAGAGTGCTTTGGTGTACTCAGTACCAAAAACCAAAGTCGGAGTTTCGGCGTCCTTGGCCGGAGCAGACAAGATAACCTTCTTAGCGCCAGCCTTAAGATGCATTTCTAGCTCAACTTGCTTCTCAAATACACCAGTACATTCGAGCACCACATCCACACCTAATTTCTTCCACGGCAATTTAGTCGGATCCTTTTCGGCGAAGACTGGATATTTCCTACCATTTACAATTATATTTTTGTCGTCATAACTGACTTTCTTGTTATACCGACCATAGACAGTGTCATATCGAAGCAAGTAAGCGAGCGTAGCCGGATCAGTCAAATCATTGATGGCCACGATCTGGACACCCTTCTTGTCCAAAACGATTTTGAAAGCGGCTCGGCCGATTCGGCCAAAACCGTTGATGGCGATTTTTGTCATAATGTTATTAAATTATTATTTTTATTAATTATAGCATAAATAAGTAAATATAAAATCTTATATTTTTCACCTAATTGACAAAAGTCACTAAATTGGCTAGAATACGGGTTGTAGTACAACCAAGGAGAGATTCACTATGAGATCATGGTTCGTAAAAGGAACAGATGTGGTAGGGGTAGTGTCTGGAATTCAAAGGCGCGGAGAAAGTAAAGAATACACCGTGAAAATCAAAGACGCTACATCTCCTCGTAACGGAGAAACCTTCACCGTAAGGAGTCGTGAGGGCGAGATGGAAGACGGAGACCCTGTTACATTCAGGGTCTTTGAAGGAAGTAATGAGGCATACTCGGTTCGAAAAAGTGTTGCAACCCAAGGAGGAAAATGAAGCCATGTCATACGATAGATACGGAAATTGGGTGTCATCACGACCACCCGACAAACCAAGAGTCCCCATAGCACTAATTCCCTTTTCGGAGGGATTGATTGAAATCGGGGAACAAGAACAATTCGGCATCCGAGTAACCAGTCCCGGAGAACACGAAGGTCGCCGGATTCGAATCAAATCCTTCGTAACGGATTACAAAGGAAAACTCGGATACGACGACAAAGTTCGATTCAAGGTCGACCGGATCGACCAAGAAGACATGGCAATCTTGACCGAAAAGATCTGAGATGTCATACCTTCGCCCACCACCGCCACCGCAACCAGAGCCATTGGTTGCGTTTTTATTTTACCAAAAAATCACGCCCAGACATTACGTCGAGACGGGATTTAAATTAAATATATTTTATTTTTCCACTTCCTCTTCTTTTTTTTCCGGATTAATCGGCACTTCCACAATCAGATTCTTATCCCCTTCTTTGTCCGGATCAATCTTCACTTTGACGCTTTTCTTGAGCACATGCCAGCCGATAACTTCTCCCCGGCCATGCTTAGTTCGCACTCTGGTTCCAATTGGAGGAAGCTCCTTGGCTAATTCCAAATACAAATCATTTTCATAAGCCAAACAGCATTTGAGCCGTCCACAGATTCCA